>CAZGTE010000055.1:0-1755 GCA_964528515.1 uncultured Candidatus Saccharibacteria bacterium | reverse complement strand
CCACACTCCCCCACAGCCAACACCTTACAACAGTGAGGTTCAACCTCACTGTTGAGTAATGCATCAAATTCTTCTGTGTCAAATTCTTCGTCGGTATCATTTGGGTGTACACCAATAGTTGCCCCGAGCACCACATCTGGATACTTCTCTACAAGTGCTAATGCTTGCCTACTAGTATCCAGACTTGTACCTATGGCAATAGTGCCTACTCCGAACTCTTGCATCTTGGTAATCATCTCCTCACGACCCTCATCAAAATCTCTGAAGTGTATGTGGCTATGCGTGTCTATGTATTTAATCTCTTGCATAATCTTTTAAAAAGATAACCCCCATACTATGGCCATGGGATTCTAATATATTTTCTATAAGATCCTTACTATTGCCATATAATATACTACCTTCAAAACCTGCTTTTTCGGCTATGTATACATCTTCTTTTGAAATAAACACAAAAAAGGAGTGTTTCAATCTATTATGAATATCTCTTACTGATACAATTCCAATAGATAAACCCTCACTCTTCTTATCTATTAACCTCACAAATTGATCATAGTCTTCAACTTTAATATGCTCCACATCTTTGAAGATGCTGTCCACTAAATAAAAGCCTAATTTTGAATCTTCCATTAACTCTTTTTTATTAATATCTAAACCGACACTTACAAAAGTATAGCAATCAAAACTCTGAAATCGTATCTCTGGCAATCTACGATCCTCTTTATATTTACTTATTATCGCCCCTCTACTTTTAATATGAGTATCTATGAGCTTTAGACCAAGATACAGAACTTTACCTATTCTAGTTGGTATAAGCATCTCTGTATCATTATCTAATTTTAAATACCAATTCTTACCTCTATGAAAAACTGTATTTTCATTGCGCACACTTTCTACAGAGCTACAATCTTTGGAAAAATCTATACCCCTCTGTATTCTTTCTATCATATTTTTATATATTTAACCTACTGAACATATTCTCAGGTTTTTTGTTTTCTGATATTGTCTGTTTTATTATTTCAGCAGTTTTTGGCATTATTGGCTCAAGATGTAATGCTATTTTACTAAGCTCTTCTACATAATTCATTATCATCTCTTGGGCTTTCTCCTTGTCCACCTTTACTACCTTAAATGGTTCTTGTCTTGTAATCTGCTCGTCTACATCTCCTATCCAGCCCCATACAATATCAACAGCTTTATTAAACTCAAAGTTATTAAGCATCTCTATGTACTCTTTATTAATATCAATGTCTATAGGAGCCTCCTGGCGAGATGGTAGGTGTGTCTGTGACATTTGCATTACTCGCGCCACTAGATTGCCCAGTCCATTCACAAGATTTGCTGTATAGAGCTCGTCCATCCTCTCCCATGTCAGATCTGAGTCATCTGTGGGATGTACATGCCGAAGCAAGATGTAGCGCACTGCCTCTGCACCATACCTATCAATGAGGTCTTGCGGGCTGATGACATTGCCTAGACTCTTGCTCATCTTCTTGCCGCCACTATTTATAAATCCGTGATAGAAGACTGTGTCCGTGTTCTTAATACCAGCAGACATTAGCATTGCTTGCCACATCACTGATTGGAATTTGATTTGATCCTTACCTGCTATCTGTGCCACCTCACCATTTTGCCAGAACTTGTGAAAGTTACTGTTATTACTATCATCAGGATAACCAAGTGTGGAGATATAATTAGTAAGAGCATCAAACCACACATACATTACTTGAGTATCATCTTGTGGAACTGGTATACCCC
>CAZGTE010000054.1:0-1873 GCA_964528515.1 uncultured Candidatus Saccharibacteria bacterium | reverse complement strand
ACTCTTCCATTCTCTTTTGAGGGCAATCATCGCAAGAGTGTAGCAGAAGACGGACTAGAGGAATTACGCAAGGTAGTAGACGCCCTTATCATAGTTCCAAATGACAAGATATTAGAGACAGTCGAGAAGAATACAGGACTCAAAGACGCCTTCGCTACATGTGATGATGTACTTAAGCATGCTGTGGAGGGAATATCAGACCTTATAACTAAACAAGGAATTATCAATGTAGACTTCGCAGATATTAAGACAGTTATGGAGAATGCTGGCTCTGCACTTATGGGTATAGGAGAGGCTAGTGGTGAGGGCAGAGCATCTGAAGCAGCTCTTAAGGCTATCAACTCCCCCCTACTAGATGTATCTATTGACGGAGCAACAGGTGTCTTATTTGCAATCTCAGGTAGAGATGATCTAAGTATGCACGAGGTGCAAGAGGCAGCAGACACAATAACAAAAGCCTCAGATCCTAATGCTAAAATAATATTCGGTACTATCTATGATGATACTCTTAAGAAGGGCTCTGTAAAGATAACTGTAATAGCGACAGGCTTCGGTAATAAGAAGAAATTTGCACAACAGACAATACAAGATGACGAAACAAATACAGGCAACTCATACGATAGTGAGATACACAATATTGTATCAAGTACTACTAAGAGTGACCCTATTAGTACAGAAGCCTCTCAAGTAGCAGAGCCTGAATTAATGCAAAAGAAGACCATTAGAGATATTAAAGTTACTCAAAAGACTATTAAGAAGGCTCCAAAAAGAGTTCAAATAAAGAAAGATGAAACTCACAATGACGATGATGACTTTAGTATGATTCCATCATTCTTAAGACGCTCTAAATTAAGATAATTATGAATAATATAATAAGGGAATTAGATTTAATAATAATTGGAGGAGGCCCAGCAGGAGTTACAGCAGGCATCTATGCAGCACGTAAGAAGCTAAAGACAGCCTTAATCACTGGTGAATTTGGTGGACAGAGTAATGTATCAGAGGATATACAAAATTGGATAGGCACACCTCATATCTCTGGAGCTGATCTAGCCAAGAATCTAGAGACTCACTTACGAGAGTATGAGGGTGACAGTCTGCTGATAGACTCCCCCACCTTGGCGGAGAAGGTGGAAAAGGATGATGAAGGCTTTACAGTAACGACAAATACAGGAACTACATATCAGAGTAAGGCTCTATTATATGCAGCGGGATCAGTACGACGCAAATTACAAGCTGAAGGTGCCGAGCAATATGAGCATAAAGGACTAACATACTGTGCGACATGCGATGGTCCACTATTTACAGGTAGAGATGTTATTGTAGTTGGTGGTGGTAATAGCGCCTTTGAGACTGCAGCGCAACTCTCAGAATATACTACTTCTGTTACTATTATAGACCACTCTGAGCAACCATTTGCAGAGGCAGTAACAGTAGATAAGGTTACGAGTAAAGACAATGTGACACTGATATCTAATGCAGAGATAACAGAAGTGCTCGGTGATGCAATGGTTACAGAGCTAAAATATAAAGACAGGACTACAGGAGATGAACATACTCTAAAGACGGGAGGTATATTCGTAGAGATTGGAATGGTTCCAAATACTAATATGCTTAAAGACATTGATTTAGAAACAAAAATTCTTACAGAGAGAAACACTATAGAAGTAGACCCTTGGACACAACAAACAAAGGTAAAAAACCTCTGGTCAGCTGGAGACTGTACCAATGTACGATATCATCAAAATGGCATAGCAATGGGTGATGCCACCAAGGCAATTGAGGATATCTACGCCAATCTAAAGGTTAAATAATATCAATGCGGAGAGTGAGGGATTCGAACCCTCGAAGAGGTTACCCCCTTACACCCTTA
>CAZGTE010000053.1:0-1879 GCA_964528515.1 uncultured Candidatus Saccharibacteria bacterium | reverse complement strand
AATTACAAGTATTTTAAGAAATTAACGAGTTAGACACAATTTTTTGTGGGGTCTCTAGAAGAAATGCACCCAATGACAATGTTACTTGTAAATGGGGAAGTGAGGTGTTCGGTGTAACCACTCAAGCAACTATAGGTACTCAAAATCAAATGGCATCAGTACTTGAAGCAGCTGAGAGACTACTAAAGTCATTTGAATTATATCGTAATAGGTAAGGTAATTACTCCATTACCATCTCGACACATTTCAGGGTATCTCCTTTTTGAATATCAATTTCAGTCTTAATCTGAGTGCCGAATTCTTGACCTTCATTGATGCTGTCTACTGCACTTTTACCACTCTGTACTGTTAGTATCATACCCTCACCCCTACTCTGCTGGTCGTGAGTAAGTATCTGAACTTTATTACCACTACGCATTTGTCCGCTTTTAACTGACCCTCCAACTGTCTGAATCACCTTACCTGCCTGTCTATTAGTACTAAAGTGTGTAAGGATTTTAGCCTCACCTACAACTCTCTCTACTTCTACCTTTGGTCTTATTTCATAAATGTGAGCCTCTAGCCACTGTACTAACTCATATATAATAGTAAAAGATTTTACAGCTATACCATGCTGGTGCGCAACTTCTACAGAGGTGGAGTCTACACTAGTGTTAAATCCAAGTACGACAGTTCCACTCTTAGAGATGGCTATCTTCATATCTCCTTCACTTATTGTTCCAATTCCTTGTTCTAATATGCGTAATTCTACCAGATCACTATTAAGCTTCTTAAGCTCATTCTCTATTGCCTCTAGTGAGCCAGTCGTGTCTGCTTTAAGAATTATAGGCATTACAAACTTATTGCCCTCTGTCAAAATATCCTTCTTCATACTCTTTATGGATTTATATGTAGATCGTGCAAGAGTGGCATCTTTCTTATTATCGTACGCTGTGAATACTGAGCCTACGGCAGGTATTATGTCAAAACCTGTAAGAGAAACAGGGGAGGAGAATGTAGCAGTTTCTATATTATTTCCTGAGAAGTCCTCCATTATTCGCACTGGCGCCATAGAGCCGCCCGAGACTACATATTGACCCTTGGAAAGAATGCCATCTTTAATTACAAGAGTTGCTGCAACCCCTCGCTTGTCATCTCTGTGACTCTCTATGATCACACCTACAACTCTTTTATTTGAGTCACCACTAAGCTCCTCCATTTCTGACATTAAGAGCATTGTATCTAATAGATCATCTATACCCTCACCAGTCTTGGCAGATATTGGCACACAAGAGATATCCCCACCCATGCCCTCTATGTATATTTCATTTTCTACTAGAGTATTCTTGGTTCGCTGTATATCTGCAGCAGGTAGGTCTATCTTATTTATCGCTACAATATATGGTATGCCAGCAGATTTAATAGATTTAAGAGCCTCTAATGTCTGAGTCTTTACTCCGTCCTCTGCACTCACCACAAGTATTGCTATATCCGCAACACTTGCCCCGCGAGCTCTCATACTACTAAAGGCCGCGTGACCAGGAGTATCTATGAAGGTTATCTTCTTTTCTGTACCTTCATGATTGTGCATTATCTCATAAGCACTTATGTGCTGTGTAATACCACCAGCCTCGCCAGCGACCACATTACTCTTGCGTATATAGTCTAGTAGGGCAGACTTACCGTGGTCTACATGTCCCATTATTACTATGACAGGCGGACGCTCTCTTATTGAGTCTTTTGTATTGGATATTGTTGTCATAATAGCAGTTCATTATGCACACCAAGATACCACAAACTTATTGCTTAGTCTATGAGCTGTACCATAACCCGGTCTGTCAAACCCCACATACATATGAGACTCCTTAACAAAAGGAGTAATGAGAATATCAAACATAAG
>CAZGTE010000052.1:0-2090 GCA_964528515.1 uncultured Candidatus Saccharibacteria bacterium | reverse complement strand
TGAGTCCTATGTGGTATTTTAGTATATTATTAGTCAATGAGTCTCAAAGTGGGTGGACTAGTACAGGACTTGGACAAATAGTTGCGTAAGCTCTATCATTAAGCTATACTACCAGCCAATAAGTAAGGATAATAGAATAGTATGTCACAAGATAAATTAAAGAAATTACAATGCACAAAGTGCAAAGAAATAAATTACCGAACAACTCGCCGTATTAAAGGTGAGAATCTAGAGAAGCTAATCTTAAAGAAGTTCTGCAACAGATGTAAGGCAAGTACAGAGCATAAGGAAATGAAGAAGTAGATAGGGGTGTAGCTCAGCTGGTTTAGAGCACGGCTCTCCAAAGGCCGGTGTCGCAGGTTCGAATCCTGTCACCCCTGCAAAAGTAATAATATTATCTTGTGATATAGTTCTTCTATGCCAACAACTTTTAGTCAAAGAATCACAGAGCTAGCACTCTCTATACCGTCGGGGCGAGTGACTACTTATGGTGCATTAGCGCGTGGTGCTGGCGGCTGCGGTCAAGCTGCTAGGAGTGTCTCTCATATACTTAGTAAGTTCCCAAACCAAGGCATGATACCTTGGCACCGTATAGTTTATGCTGGAGGCAAGGCATGGCTTAGTGATGATAAAGAGTTAGAGTTAAAACGCCGGGCGCAGTTTGCTGCAGAGGGCATAGAGGTTAACAATAAGGGTAAGATAAAGGATTTTGAAGATGTGGTATACCACTTTGATTAGTTTAAAAACTTCCGCACAGTTTTTAGTAATTCTGAGTAGTTATCAGGCCTAAACCACCTAATCTCCTCTCTACCAGACCACCAGGCTCTCTGCTTCTTAGCGTAGCGCCATGTACTACTATTCATCTTCATAAGCACTTGCTCTAGAGTTGGTGGCTCATTAAGTATTATGGGTATATTAGAGAGATACATTGCTGGGTACTTATACTCAAAGCCGAAGGTGTTGAATTGTTCTTGGGTGATACCAATATCAATAAGTCCTCGAACCTCGTCCAACATCGAAGCCTTGCTTCGATGTTCCCTGTGGAGCATCTCTGCATTGCGCTTGTTAATCTTCTCTTTTTGTATATCAGGATCATTGTGTAATCCAATCCAAAGAGCGTTAAAATGGACGAAGTGTCCTCTAGTGCATTTATTGACTTGTGTATTTTCAGGCACCTTACCCAATGTGTGAATAATCTCAAGAGCGCGGATAAGTCTGCGAGAGTTTGCACCCTGCCCCTCTTTTACTAACATCTCTGCACGGCGAGGGTCCTTATCTTTCAATTTTTCAAACAACCAAGTCGGACTTAGTTGTTCAAGCTTTGATCTTAGTTTTTGGTTAGGTGGGACTTCTGGCACATTTACATTACCCATCAGGGCATCAATATACAGCATTGTGCCACCTGCAATAATAGGAACTTTGCCACGGCTCGTGATATCCGCAATTGCCGCGCTCGCATCATTGACAAAGTCACTTACTGTATATCTATGTGTCGCTAGAGAATCCCCGGCGACAAGGTCAATTATATCTAATAGATGGTGAGGTACTCCTTGCATCTGCTTAGCTGTTACTTTGTCTGTTCCTATGTTTAAATGTTTATAGACTTGGCGAGAGTCGGCAGATATAATCTCACCACCAATCTCTTTTGCCAACCTAATAGCAGTACTAGTCTTACCACTGGCAGTCTGTCCAACGAGTACTATTATATTTGTTTTCTGTTTGTCCATAACTTTTTTACCTTTCATCAAAAGGGCTTTTAATATTTTTTTAGTTTTGGATTTGTTACTTGTGTGTAAATTTGTGTTGCTTGTATATTACTATATCCATTTTTTTAAAATGCCGACGTCTTTAGAAAATATGATATAATCTTTAATATAAAGTAAGTATGCTTTACGAGTTTTTGGAGAATTGTTACTCAATCGCAACAATCGGTCAGTTTTTTTCTAAAATATTACAATTTTTATCTATTACAGTATAATTGTAGCAAAAGTTTGCATAAGATACAACAAATTGTCCAAGTCCACCCACTTTGAGATGTAATATCCAAGCACATATGGCGGAAAGTTAGTAAACTAAACTAATGACCGTTA
>CAZGTE010000051.1:0-2470 GCA_964528515.1 uncultured Candidatus Saccharibacteria bacterium | reverse complement strand
AGCCGAGGTGTACTAATTCGTCGAAGGGCATCTATGGGGAGCTTTGTTAATTACCACTACTATAATAGTAGTGAGAGTTTCATTGTTCAATTTATTTTGCACTCAAATATAATGTTTTGACCAAAACATAGTGGATTCTTCTTATATTGTATTTAGTTGTTAATAACTGAATGCATGGGTTGTTCTTGTAAAAATATTAAATATTGTATGTTGGTGCTTTGGTGCTGTGGGTACACCCGGTCACATTCCGAACCCGGCAGTTAAGCATAGTAACACCGATGGTACTCGTAAAGGGGAGAGTAGGTAGGCGCCAACATACAGTATTTAATATCCACAATCTAGAGTTCGGTACCTAGTAATGTATGTTAGAATAATCTTAATGAGTAAATTGTTAGGGTTATTTTTAGTTGGTATATTAGTATTTATGCCAGTGGTTACGACCGCAGTAAGTGGTGGTGGAATTAATATATTAGATGTTAAGCTAACTCTAAAAGAGCGTACGCTACAAGCTGTATTCTCAGTAGAGAATAGCTCACAAACACAACAAAGTATTATATATGGTATAAGACTTCAATCTCCTGATGGTGGTGATGTGTATGAGGATACAGTAGGAGAGATTACACTGCAAGCAGGTAAGTCTAATATAGAACATGCAAATATAGATATACCTATTACAATATCAGGCATTAGAGAGGTATTCTTAATTTCAAGAAATCCTCAAGGGCTAGTAACTGCACTTAAATATGCCGGAGAAGTAGACATTAAGAAACCTGTTGTGAGTACTGAGTCTCAAGATAGTCCTAATATGTACATTCCGATAGTATTAAATAATTGTAATTTGAGCGAAGATAACCTTAATATTAAATGTAGCGTAACAGGCCTAAGTGACAATATAAATATAAGGTATGTTATACACAAAGGTTCAATATACACACCTATAATCAAAAAAGGCGTTTTTAATAATATAGAAATTATTGATGGTGAAGTAATAATCCCGATTAAAGATGACCTACCAAGTGGTGATTATACATACAGACTGCGGACCTCTGACAGGGGAGTATCAATAAATGTAGTTGTAAATATTGATAATGGAGATATTCTCGAAGACCCATATTTACAAGATGGTGAGAATGTTAATGATGGAATTAATCATCTAAATGGGAGCACTTATGCAAAGATTGCTATTATTATACTTCCAATACTGGCATTAATTGTGCTCTTATATGTAGCTCTGCGTCGCCCTAAGACACTTATGGTAATTATTATAGGTAGTGGATTAGCAGTGTCTGGTGTGGCTATGGCATCTATTACTCTTAATGATCTTAATCCCTCTGCTCATATATTTAGCGGATTATCTCAAGACTCAGGAAAGGAACATTTCCTCATAGTTCTTAATAATAGTAATTCTGAATTTCAGACTACAGAGGATATTAGATTTAGTATTGTATTTGAGAATACGGCATTGCCAAATAATAAACCATCAGGTGGCTCCATAGAGGCAAGGGTTGGTAATAGTGGTCCATGGCATACTATCATTACCGCAGTAGACTCAGGAACTCTATATAGTGAGCGATTATCACCCATTGCTACTATTGGTACGCACTCACTTAATTTCCGCTCTCCAGACTTATGTGGAGGAGTCTTTGGCTTATCATTATTTAATTTTGGTATATTTGGGACAACAGACTGCTTATTTAGTATAGGTCTCACAGTAGTGCAGAATGACCCTCCGAGCACTCCAACAATAGGTGGTAATTGTATATTGGGAGAGCCATGCTCAATAGGGATAGAGAGTACAGATAGTGATGGTGGTATACTCTGCTATGAGGCTCAGTGGCCTAATGGTATAAGTCAGAGTGCAGGGTGCGCTACTCAGGATACTCCAGTATCAGTAATATATACATTTAACTCTTGTGATGTGGCTGGGACTACTGTGAGAGCGCAAGCAACTGATAGTAGTGGTGAGAAGTCTCTGTGGGGAATTGCTTCAGGGATTACTTGCATAGAGCCGTGTCCACATTGTACATATAATGGTACAGTGGGTGATATAAGTCTTAGTGCTCAGCCATCATTCTTACCATCAAGTGGTATTGTAAATGTAAGTTGGAATCTTACTAATATCGCTACTTGTAGTATGGAGAGTATTAATATAGCAGACAGTACACCTAGAGGTGGTCCATGGAATTGGGACTTCATCAGACTTAATAGCAATATGTATTCTGTAGTATTAGATGGCGCCACAAGGTATACTATGACTTGTACAGATCTAAATGGTAATGAGCTTAATTCATCAGCAACGATTATAAGGTTACCACAATGGCAAGAATTTTAAAAACTTAAAGTAAATTTTAATTAACAATAATATATATGAAAATTAAAAACATAAATAATAAACTAAAGAGTTCGGTAGTAGTTCTAGTCCTCGGTATATCTCTTGCTGCGGGTATTACCTTTGCCAACACTGTGTGGC
>CAZGTE010000050.1:0-2912 GCA_964528515.1 uncultured Candidatus Saccharibacteria bacterium | reverse complement strand
GCTCCTCCCCAAATCTTACAGATTCTGTACACCTTTTGGATATTTTGTTTCGTTCCTCACAAAATACCTCAAAAGGTCTTGAGGAAGTCTCCCAGACTTCCTCACCCCTCCACCGAAAAAGAAAGAAAAATAAGGAAATGGTTTTGTCGGGCGGGTTCGCTACGAGTGTTGTTAATGAAAATTCTTTTGAAATATCAGAGCATGCTATACTATCAAGGTAGTAGAAAGAGAATATATCTTTAACTCAATATTTATATCCAACATTTCAAAAAATTTACGAAAAGCGAGGGAGAAAAAAGGTTTGTCACAAGAGCGATTGGCGAGATTGGCAGATGTTGCCAACAATACCATTATCAAAATTGAGGCTGGTAAAAACCAAAACCCTACACTTGATACTTTGCAAAAAGTGTCTAAAGCGTTGGGAATGAGTGTTGATGATTTAATAAAATAATTATGATAACTGACAGGTACCCCAAATCTAACACACTTTGTACGTTACAATTAGCAACAACTAACGTAACAAAATATGAGTACACAAATAAAAAAGGAAATAAAGGATCAAATACTAGAGAGAATAACAAACAAAGGAGTATCAGTAGCAGAAGCAGTGAAGGATCATGGTATAGATATAAGTACGATTTACAAATGGATGGAGGGTACCGCTAAGAAGGTAATCACAAGCAGAGAACATAGCAGAGTGGTCAATGAGAACAAACTGCTCAAGACGCTTTTAGGAGAGCTCACCGTAAAGCTCTCAGTCTCCCAAAAAAAGAATTAGTAAAAGATGATATGAGCAAAACCGCTCTCGCCAGAGAGCTTGGTATCTCTCGCTCATCTCTCTACTACAAGGCCAAGCAGAAAGACAAAGATTGGGAGACAAAACAATTGATAGAAAAGGTACTCGCAGGCAAGCCAAGCTACGGACACAAGAGACTTGCTCTAGCCTTGAAGATTAACAAAAAGAGAGTGCTCAGAGTGATGAAACTCTATGGTATCAATCCATACCGTAGAGTGGTAAAGAGATGGAATAAAGCACCTGACGACGGCTCTGTTTCGTACTCCAACCTCCTAAAGACCAATATGCCAAAAGGATCTGGTGACATCTGGGTGTCTGACTTTACACACATAGTCTACAAAGGTCAGTGGATATATATTGCAACTATTCTTGATATCTATACTCGTGAATGTGTAGGTATTTCTGTGCTCACGACTCACGCTACAGTACTCGTCTCAAGCACCTTTAATAATGCAATACTAAACAATACTCCACCTCGTATCATACACTCTGGCCAAGGTAGTGAGTACAAGTCTGCTCTGTATACGAGCCTTGTGGAGAGCCGAGGAGTGCTCATATCAATGAGTGCTCCGGGGTGCCCCTGGGAAAACGGTTATCAAGAGTCGTTTTATGGGAAGTTTAAAATTGACTTAGGAGATGTAAATCACTTTGACTCTCTTGGTGAGTTAGTGGCTGAGATTTACCAGACCTTGCATACTTACAATATGACGAGAATACATACAGCTCTCAAGATGTCGCCAAGACAATTTGCTGAAAAGTACCAAAATGGTATGATAAATACATTATCAATAGACGTTCAGAGTAGTGTCTGATGTTTGGGGTACCTTACACCTGCTTACAGTGTTCGTATATCCTCTCTGTCTTGGACTACACTATCACCCCCACTGCTGACGAAGTAAATCGCTCCAGCTATTAATGCTCCTACTATTACAATAGCTATCGGTACTACTAGATTACTCTTATTAGTACCAGTCCTAGTTGTTTTATCTTCCATGTTTCTTGGTGGATATTAGGAGTATCAGAATCCTAATGTATGGGTGAGTGCAAATTTCTCTGGCTTTAGCCAGTTTGTTGTGTCTATTATCAGCTCCTTCTTTTTATTGAAGTCCTTATACTTAATAGAGCCATTTTCTAAGATATAGTCAAATAAGTCTTTGGTAATTTTCACATCCTTCTCACAGTACTTGCGTATCTTGTCTATCTCTCCTGCCTGCCACCAGCGAATGGCATCTAATCCGCTACCGCTCTTACTGGTTCCGAGAGTTGCATTGGCTACATCATCTAAGCGTAATCTGCGTCCAAGTACACCTTGTATCTCTTTCATTAAGTCTAGACTTTTAATAGCTGTTAGGTCTCCTGGATAATATTTATTCAGTAATGGTATATCAAAATGGTCTGAGTTATATCCAATAAGCATATCTGCTTGTTCTAAGACTGTCCAGAGTTGCTCAAGTTCGTTTTCTAAGTAGCACTTATACTCTTGTGTTTTAGAGTCCCAGACAACAAGAAGAGAGATATCAAGTGCTGCAGCATCTCTACTACCAACTTGATCAAAGGTATTTTGAGTTTCAATATCAAATATTAAATAGTGCATTTCATCATTAAGGCTCATTGTTGTAGATTATATTAATGCCTTTGTAAGCTCTGAATAAGATAATGTCTTCTGCTCGCCAGTATGCATATCTTTTAATGTGTATTTGTTTTTCTCCATTTCGTCTTCTCCAATTATAACTACATATGGAATACCTAACTTATTTGCATATTTTAGTTGTTTATCTAGTTTGGATAATATTTGAGTCTCTGTGGGGGTACCGCTACTGCGCAGCTCATTAGCCACCTCTGCAGACTTAGTAATCGAAGTACTGAGTACTAACACTTTAGTGGGAGTGCTCGCCCCTAGCTCTAGTAAATTGAGTGTCTTAAGTTGATCAAAAAGGCGAGAGAGTCCTATTGAGATCCCAACCCCTGGTAGCTTAGTGCTTGTATATGCACTAGCAAGGTCGTCATACCTGCCACCACTACAGATAGAGCCGACCTGAGGATAATCATCAAGTGTCGTCTCATACACAGTTCCAGTGTAATAATCTAATCCGCGAGCTATTGAGAGGTCTATCTG
>CAZGTE010000049.1:0-3021 GCA_964528515.1 uncultured Candidatus Saccharibacteria bacterium | reverse complement strand
AATTTTGTATATACATTCATTTTTCCACCCACACGCGGTGGGGGTGTTGTTGGTGGGGGTGGTGGTGGGGGTGGAGGTGGAGGTGGAGGAGGTGGAATTGCACCTACTACAGCTTGTACTGCTGATGCCGACTTCAACAATGATGGTACTGTAAACATCTTCGACCTCAGTATAATGTCTAGTAATTGGGACAGTACAACAGCTACAGACATAACAGGCGATGCTAACTGTGACAGCACTGTAAACATCTTCGACCTCAGTATATTAACAATCAACTGGACCGGTTAAGATTATCAGTAATAATTAACATTAAAACTTAAAAACTATGAAAAAGATTCAGTACATATTCCTTGCATTTGCAATAATGCTACCATTTACGGCAAGTGCCGCTAACTTCACATTCTATCCAGCTTTAGGTAGTTTTACTACAGGTGAGACATTTACTACATCAGTATTCGTAACTCCAGCAACAGGAGAGTCTATCAGTGCTACTAAGGTATCACTAACATTCCCTGCAGATAAGCTAGAGATTATCTCATATACTCCGGCAAGTGGTGGGGATATCTTAGCTAGCATTGGTACAAGTACAGACAATACAGCAGGCACAATAGTAGATAATGTAGCCTTTATGCCTGCTATTACCAGCTCTACTAAGATTGCGACAATCGTATTTAAGGCGAAGTCAACAGGCGGTGCCCAGCTTGCAGTAGCTGCAGACTCTAAGATATTAGATACGACTAATACAGACAAGAAGACAAGCTCAACACCAGCGACTTTCACTGTCTCTGTGCCAGAGCCAGTGACTATTACTGCTCCAGTGACTATTGTTGCTCCGGTGATTACTCCAACACCAGTAATTACTACAACTCCAGTAATTACTACAACTCCAGATACTCCAGTGACGACCTCAGATGATACAATAACTCAAGAAGAAGGGGCTCAAGAAGGGGGAAATGAAGAGCAAGCTCAAGAAGGTGAGATTGCAGAAGGTGGTGTAGTAGAGGAGAATATAGCAGGAGATGATACAGTAGGACAAATAGCTGTTGCCGCAGAGGCGGCAGGCACAGCTGGTCTAAGATGGTACTACCTATTACTGTTGTTGGTACCATTCCTAGCCTGGTTCCTCTGGAATAAGAGAAAGAATTAAATAGAAGGTAAGGGATAAGATTAAATACACCAACGATTAGTTGGTGTATTTTTATTACATTTTGAGTTATGATAGGATATATGAAAGTACTCACTACTAAGAACCTAAGAGAGATGGCAACTAAGGTATTAAACAGGACACCACTATCTGTAGTGCTTGTACTCATTCTCTTTGGTATATTCATAAGCCGTATTGCAATAGGCGATATGAGTAGTGCTATAGAGAATATAATAGGCAAGAGCATAATTACATTAATTGTAATGTTCCTATTGTCTATAGGTGTGTATCTGCTAAGTGAGGCTTATAAGCCTAGCAGGCTATCCACTTGGCGTAATCAGATATTCACACTTGTATTTGGACTAGTCTTCTACTATTCATTTGAGGAGAATATATTTAATAACATCTACGCGGAGAGCTTGGTATATATAGTCATTACCACAGTTGGTGTAATCTCTGCAATATTCGTCGCTCCATTTATTAAGAAAATTGTAGTGCATAAGGCAAGGCAGATGGAGTTCTATATCTTCGGATATAAGACTATTGTAAATCTAATTAAGAGTGTCACTGTAGGAATTATAACTATGTTAATGGGATTTGTGGCGCTCTTTGCCATCAATCTACTCTTCGGTATTGATTTTGATAATGCATTCTTATACTGGGCATCATTCTCTCTCGTACTCCTTGCTCCTATGTTCTTCTTATTTAATTTGCCAAGTGTATTAGTGGATACATCAGAGAGGATACAAGAGCAGAAGTTTTTCGCATTCCTTGTTAAGTATGTCGCATTACCAGCAATTGTTATATATTTCGTCATACTGTATGCATATACTATTAAGGTCTTGGCGAACTTCTCACAGTGGCCTCAGGGGGAGATTACTTGGCTCGTCATCATCTTCTCACTGTTAGGATACTTGGTATACAGCGCCTCATACATCTTTGAGCAAGAGTCTAAGCCTATTAAAGTCTTCCGCAACCTCTTCCCTTATATTATTTTGCCACAGATCGCAATGCTATTCTACGCTATATCTCTGCGTATTAATCAATACGACCTTACTATAAATAGGTATTTAGTAGTTATATTTGGCATCTGGCTACTACTAATCTCTCTTTACTTCCTATTCTCTAGGCGTAAGTATATTGGAGTTATACCACTTGGTCTTATATTGGCAATACTCATTATATCTATCGGACCATGGTCTGTATACTCATATCCAGAGAGTAGACAATTAGCAAACCTAGAGCAGAACTTGATAAAGGCAGAGATATTAGACAGTAATGGAGAGATACACCCATTAAGTGAGTTGTCAGACATCAGTCCAGAGCTAAGTGGGGAGATATATGGAGCAATAGAGTATCTGTGTAATTACCATGGATGCATTACGCTAGAGGAGATATTCAGAGAGGAGCTGTTAGAGATACGCAATGAGCATAATAATAAATCTGATGATGCTCATAAAATAGGTGCATGGATAATTGTGAATCATCTTACCAATAAGATTAATGTCAGGAGGTATTATGGAGATACGGATGATAGTGGGGTGGAGCCTAGATACCTATCCTTCTTTATTGGTTATAGCAATATGCAAGTAATTGAGATATCTGGATATGATTATTATATAGAGATAAGCTCTGCACTACATATAGGAAAGCCAGTAATGAATGAAGCACAATATAAGGCAATAATTAATATTGAGGAAGAGACATTGGAGATATATAAAGAAGGGGAGTTAATAGAGAGGTTGTCAATAGAGAGCATACTTGCAGATATAATAGAGAATAATCCTGTTGTAAGACCTGAACATGGAAGATATCGTATAGATCTAAATTCTAAGGACCTAACATTTGACTTAGTAGGAGAGAGTCTTGATGTGCGA
>CAZGTE010000048.1:0-3056 GCA_964528515.1 uncultured Candidatus Saccharibacteria bacterium | reverse complement strand
ACTGATGTAATGGGAGGACGACACAGAGTAAAGGTAGTAAAGAACAAGGTCGCTCCCCCATTTAAGATGACAGAATTTGACCTTATGTATAATGAGGGAATAAGTCGCGAAGGAGAGATACTCGCTCTCGGAGAGAAATTTGAGATAGTGACCAAGAGAGGGTCTTCTTACAGTTATGGCGAGGAAAAGCTAGGTAGAGGGTACGATGCTGCTCGCAGGTATTTAAAGGACAATACAAAAATGTCCAATACAATCCTAAAGGACATCAGGAAAGTCCTAAAGGACGCTTAACGGACATTATGATAAGCTATACGGACATAAAGCCTGGGAAGGTACTCGTACTAGATAATGACCCATATGCTGTGGTCTGGACTAGCGGTGTAGTGAAGAAGCAACGCCAGAAGCCTCACAATACAGCCAAGATGCGTAACTTGTGCACTGGTGCAACAGTTGAGCGCACCTTCTCTCAGTCAGATAAGGTGCTTGAAGCTGAACTAGAGACAAAAGAGGTTAAGTATTTATATACCAATCCTAATAGTGGTGAGATAATGTTCTGCTCTCCTGATAATCCTAGTGACAGATTTACACTGCCTGATAATGTGCTTGACGATAAGATGGATTATGTATTAGAGAATTCTATTATTAGTGTCTTGGAATTTGACGGAAATATTATTAGTATTAAATTACCTAATAAAGTAAATCTACAAGTGGCAGAAGCCCCTCCTAATATCAGAGGCAATACAACAGCAGGGGGTAATAAGGTTGTAATTCTTGAGACGGGACTCAGGGTGACTACTCCCCTATTTATCAATGCTGGCGATATCGTGCGTGTGAATACTGAGACTGGCGCTTATTCTGAGAGGGTGTAGAATGTAGTTGTTAATTAATAAAATAATTTTAAAAAATATGAATATTAAAAAAGCATTAGGAGCAGGATTATTAGTATTTGTAATACAATTCACAGTAGCGAATATAGTGAGTAATATGGCTGGCCCATTCCTCAGTGAAGGGTCGTGGTGGGTGCATACTGTTCAGATAGCGATGGCTCTCTTGCTTGTAGCTATTGTATATTGTATCTCTCGATGGTACTTCTCTTGTAATTCATCAAATTGTACTAAAGGAGCTATTCTTGGGCTAATATTCGTAGCTGTTGGATTTGCAGTAAGTCTATTACAAGTATTGCCTGCAATTATACTCAGACAAGACATCTTACAACCTCTCTTGCAGTATGTAATAAGTCTACCATTCTTAGTACCTGCCCTAATCACTATAACTACAGCAACACTAGCTGGATATATTCAAATGAAACGAAATGCCAAGAATGCTAAGAATGTAGTAAGCACTTGCATACCTAGTGATAGCGTCTCTGACTAATTTATGATATATGGCATAAGTCCCATAAATCGTGATCGCTTAATAGCTGTTGTTACTGCACGCTGATTCTTAGCAGTGAGTCCTGTGACTCTCCTATTAAGAATCCTACCGTGCGGATTAAGAAATTTACCTAATATCTCTGTGTCTTTATAATCAACATGCTTTACATTGTGCTTTTTGAAAAAATCTGTTTGTTTTGTCATATTTATTTTAATTATTATTCTTAGAATGGGATATCCTCTGGATTAATGTCCTCATCAGGGTACTCCACCTTACCTGCGCTTGCTGCTGGCTTAGTCGCTACCTTAGGCTCTGTTGTACTGTCGCCACTGTATCCTTTCGCCTGCCCGTCTCCACCAGGGGCTGACGGTCCGAATTGGAAGCTGTCTACAATAATCTCTGTTCGATACATCTTCTTTCCACTCTCCTTATCTTCCCAGCTCCTAGTCTGCAATCGTCCATCTATGAATACTGGACGACCTTTCTTAAGGTATTGATGTGCGACCTCTGCCTGCCTACCAAAAAGTGTGATATTGTGGAACTCTACTTGCTCTTGCTTATTACCGTCCTTATCCTTGTAAGTACGATTAGTAGCGATACCGAAGCTGGCTACTTGTGATCCGCTAGGCAGTGCCTTAAGCTCTGGGTCACGAGTTAGATTTCCATATAGGAATACTTTATTTATGTACATAATATAATATTATTTTACTTATAATTAATACTATTATACACTACTCCTCTAGTAATTTGTCTATTGTGTCGTCTATGTCCTTAGCGACCTCCTCTTTGTCCTTTACTGCGCTCTCTACCTTTGGTGCTGGTGCTAAGACCTCGTCATTCTTAACCTCCTTTAACTCCTCAAGATTAACCTGTGCCATAGTATCCTCTGTCACAGTCTTGATTAATAAGTGTCGCAAGATATTCTTATTCTCTGCGATTACCTCGTCTTGCAAGTGTGCGAGTTTATCCGGCATTAAATCAAATTTAATCCAGCCGAAGTATGCCTTATCATACTTAGTATTCTTACCTCCCTCACCTATTATCATAGTGTATGCTAACTCTATAAGTACTGCCTCACCTTCGGATAATAAGTTACCCTCTAGCTCGCTGATAGCACTACGGAGAGATTCTACTTCCTTAAGTAAATCCTCTTCCGTGAGCGTGGGTACCATGTGGTAGCCAAGTTCATAAACTCGGCGCTCGTCATTTATTTCCATAAATAAATATTATTGTTAACTATTAATGTTTACAAATATAGCACTATTATAAGTCACTATCAAGACTAAATACTCTTTTGGCATTATCTAATAAATGATTACGGACTACTTCCCTATCCTCTCCTCGTAAGTCTGCAATTGCAATTACTATGTCTATGACAAATACTGGCTCATTGCATTTGCCTCTATGCGGTACTGGCGCAGCATATGGTGCATCTGTCTCGCTTAATATCTTATCTATTGGTAGCCACTGCACTAGCTCTTGCAAGTCTTGTGCACTCTTATATGTAACCACTCCAGGTATGCCGAAAGTTGTATTCATATCAATATTAATAAATCTCTTAGCAATCTCTATGCCAAATGTAGTAAAGTGACAATGAAATCTAAGAGCATCGCCATACTTATTCTTGTACTCACTCAATATCTCTAAGACATCATTGTGCGCATCATTAGTACTCTGTCCAT
>CAZGTE010000047.1:0-3215 GCA_964528515.1 uncultured Candidatus Saccharibacteria bacterium | reverse complement strand
GCGTATTCATCCATCAATTACCGATAATACTCATACAATTCCTGTAGAAATCATATTATCAGAAGATACAAAGTGGAGTATTGGAACGGTTGTCTTGGTAGATATACCTATTACTAAAAAAAGTGAAAAGGGGGAATTTTCAGTTCCTAAACATTATGTAGGATTTTCCCACGATGGACCCTTTGTTGAGACAGAGGACGGAGGACGACATTATGTTGTAATTAGTGATGATACAGGTGGATCATTTATTATTATATCCACTAACTTAAAGTTTTCAGACAAGATAAGATACCCAAAATATTAATATGAACTATAATTTTGCAGGAAAGATTACCAAATTTATTTTAAATAACCATCCGCTAGTATATTTGATACTTATTGCATCAATATTTGCTGGAATTGCAGGATATGTAATTACACCTAAGCAATACAATCCCACCATTACGTTGCCGGCATTTATGGTAGTGGCAGAGTATCCGGGAGCGACTGCTCGTGAGGTTGAGTTATTTGTAACTAAAGAATTGGAAGAAAAAATACAGGATATTCCAAATGTTGATTCTATTCAATCTATTTCTATTGATGGAGGATTATCTATTGTGTCCGTACAATTTGATGTGGGTTCAAATGTTACCGATGCTAAAACCGCAATACAGACAAAGTTGGACGATCACGCATCTAAGGCAATACACAATATAAGAATGCCTCAGATTGTTACCATGGATCCGGACAGCGTGCCAATTCTTACAATTGGAGTAAGTCATCCTAGTCTTAGCCAGTCAGAGATACGAGAGCATATGGTTTCATTAACAGGAAATCTTAAACATATATCTGGAGTTGCGAACATTAATGTTCACGGAGGAGAAAAAAGAGCGTTATTGATTGATTTGGATTTAATTGAAATGGAAAAACGATCTATTTCCATAGAACAAGTCCGTCAAGCACTATCTGCACATAATATTCTGGCCCCATTGGGACACATAAAGGACGGATTTTCAAAAACAGCAATAGAAATTGACGGGCGAATAAGATCTGAAAGACAGGCTTCTGATATATTTATTGCTCCAAAGGTTCAGTTGGGAGATATTGCGGATATCACAGACGGATTTGCTCGGTCTAATTCATTTGTGGGTGTTTTTTCACGACATTCTGATCACTTTATTGCTGACAATACAGTATTTATTTCTTTAGCAAAACAAAAGGGAGAAAATTCTATTATTGTTGTGGATAATGTACAAAAGGAATTAAAAAAACTGTCACAAACAGGTATATATTCAGAATTTTTTTATAAAGAATATAGAAATACAGCAACAGTTGCCGAGGATTCAATTCTAGGACTTGGATATAATCTATTATTGTCTATATTCATAGTTTCCTTGGTGCTATTTTTATTTTTAGGATTTCGTCCCGCATTATTAATCGGAGCAGTTATTCCATTAACATTAGGGTGGGTCTTTTTTGCTGGATTGCTTGCTGGAGAAACTATAAACAGAATTACACTTTTTGCCTTAATCCTCTCTCTAGGATTGTTGGTGGATTCTGCCACTGTGGTTATAGAAAATATTTTTAAACATAAAGACAAGGGCGAAAATGTTAAAGATTCAGTTATAAATGGAGTTAATGAGGTTGGAGTTGGATTGTTTCTTTCTACCATAACCTCGGTTATAGTTTTTTTGCCAACCTCACAGATTACCGGAATGATGGGAGAGTATATGGGTCCATTATCATTTTTTGTACCCATTGCATTGATAGTCTCACTTCTTATTGCTTACATCATTACTCCATTTTTAGCGTATTTATTATTAAAAAATGATGCAGTTGGAAAGCCAAGAAAACCAGCTTTGCTATCTAAGGTATTTAACAAGCTCTCAGTATTATATGCGGACACACTTGAACGATTACTGAACTCTGATCGAGCGCAGAAGATATTTTTAAGAATTACATTTTCTTTATTGGCGCTAGCTATTATCTTGCCAATGATTCCAGTAGTTTATTTTAAGATGCTACCAACTGCTAATATGAACCAATTCTATGTATATATAGATGCGACAGAGGGCTCAGATATTCAATCCACCATGACTATTGCGCGACATGTAAGTTCTGTAATCAAGCAGGATAAAGAAGTTGATACCATACAGTTTTTTGTTGGCGAATTGCCTATAATTAATTTTGACGGATTATTCAAAGGAGCAAATTTACGATCAGGAACTCATCAAGCAACACTTCGTGTAAATTTAAACAATAGTAAGGATAGGTCACTTAAGTCAGAAGAAATAGTGTTTAATTTACGCGAACAATTTTCTCAAGATGCAAGCACACAGGATATTCTGGCAAGAGGAACAACAATTACTGTCTTGGAAGATCCTCCGGGTCCACCAGTGCAGGCAACATTTGTAGCAAAAATACACGGTGAAGAGACAAAAGAGCGTGATGATTTGGTAGATTTCGTGTACAACATAACAAAAGATATTGAAGGATTGGTGGATGTAAAGACTTCTACAATGACACCATATCTTACCGTCTCATACAGTATTGACACACATAAAGCGACCAAAGACGGAATTAGTGTGCACGCAATATCGCAAACACTAAAGACTGTATTGCAAGGCACTACCATAGGTCAGTATTTTCATCCAAACAGCATGGAGTCAGGAGAGATTATCCTTCATGTTAAATTACGAGACAGAGACAGCATAAGAGACTTGTCAAATATCCGTATTCCAAATTCTCAGGGAGTAATGGTACCAATCCAATCTCTATTACAAGAGAAACAAACTGCCTCAAGAGACAATGTTTACAGAGATGATGCACGTGAGACTGTGTATATTACAGGAGAAATGCAAGATCGTAGCATCGTGTATGCTGTCATAGGCACTATAATCGCCCTACTAGATAAGGATAGCCTACCCTTTTCAGTACAAGACATATCATGGAATTTGTTTGAAATTACTTATAAGTTAGAAAACGGAGAAGAATATAGTGTTCGCTGGGGTGGAGAATGGGAAATGACATTGGAGAATTTTAGGGACCTAGGCTTGGCTATGATGATGGCATTTTTCTTAATTTTTACAGTTTTAGTTGCTCAATTTAAATCATTCACTATTCCAAAATTAATAATGATAACCATACCACTCTCATTAATTGGAATACTTCCAGGCTTTGCATTGTTAGGAATAACAACTGGCACATACTTAACCGCAACATCATTAATAGGCTTT
>CAZGTE010000046.1:0-3412 GCA_964528515.1 uncultured Candidatus Saccharibacteria bacterium | reverse complement strand
ATAATCTGGAGCATCTTCTATAATGCCCTTCTTGTGATTTGCATACCTTGCTAAAGCATATAATAAACTTGATAAGCGGTTTAAGTACGCTAATGTGTACTCACCAACCCTTTGTGAACCTTCCTCATTAACTCCCACCACTCTCCTCTCTGCCCTGCGTGCAAGAGTGCGAGCGAAGTCAAATCGACTTGCAAGCTCTGTACCTCCAGAAATAAAGAATGTTGTTATTGGTGGTAATTCTTTTTCAATATCTGCAATAATTCTCTCAAGTAATTTAACCTTACTCTCTTGTACAGACTTATCTGCTCCAGCAAGCTCTGCTTGAATAGTAAACATATCATCTTGCAATTCATGTACTATCTCTGCAATGCTTTGTGATGTGTCTGAGATCTCTGACTTATCAAACTGGAAGTTATCAGTGTTAGATTGAGTCTTGCACATACCTAGATATGAATTTACTTCATCAAGTGTGCCGAGTGCCTCAGTAATTATTGAGCTCTTGCTAATAGACTGATTGCATCCAAATGCTGTAGTCATGCCACTGTCTCCATTGCGTGTATATAACATATCTGTAATTATACATTAATTCTCATATAGAAAATTAGAGATTGATTGCCAGACCTCATTAAAATTATATAGATTATTATGATCTGCTCCAATGATTGGCACAAATTTCTTATTGTCAGTATTCACACCGTGGTACAACGCCTTCCCGTGTTTAAAGTTTACCACTCTGTCCTCTGTACCATGGATTATTAGTAATTCTCCTTGGAAGTTTTGTAACATCTTGATATTATCATAATTCTCATCAGAAATTTTTTCTAAAAGAAACATTGGATACATTGGGAAAATTCCCTTCGCAACATTAATCAATGAGTCAAATGGTGTGATAAAAATCATACCCTCAATATTCATTAGTGTGGAATGGAAACTGGCAACCCCTGACCCTAGGCTCTCAGCGAAAATAAAGGTATTTTCGTATTTTTTTGTTTGTAAAAATTCAACAATATTTTTAGCATCATTAAATAAAAGCTCTCTAGACGGTGTCCTATCATCTCCTCCATATCCTGAATACTCAACAAAGAGAAATGAGTAGTTATGTTCTTCAAACACACCTCTTAAATATGCCCTATCGCAAGCAGATCCAGCATTTCCATTATATACAACAATAATATTTATCTCATTATTACTTTTGTAATATGCCCTTGTGCCATTTATATTTATTTGTTCACTATCTGCAAATGCAGGACAATTATAAAAATCACTACTTATTAAATTTGGGTGGTAGATCATACCCCTATGTGTGATAAAAATAACTAGCCCAAAACCAACGTATACAAGTATGGCCATAAAAAGTATTCTTTTAATAACGTTTTGTATTATTTTAAAAATTTTCATAATATCTTATGGATTACAAGTTTTACATTGTCCTTCGTCAGCAAACTCGCCATACTTAGTAATTCTTTCTTCTTTCTTATAATTACATTTATCACAGTGCGAGATATTGAATAAAGGTAAATCTGTCTCCAAGCCACACGAATTACATAAAAGCCCTTTTATTATATCAGTAATTACAAATCCTGGCATCCTGCACTGTGGACATTCTGATTTAATATTTGTAATTAAATCTTGTGTGGAAAGGGTAATTCCTTTCATACGAGTTGGATTTCTATGTGCACGCATATCAGTCTCTAGAAAAACCTTTGAGGTAAATGGTAGATTAAGTATCCTCTCCACTCTATGTTTTAAGTCATTGGTTGTCTGTACATTCTTATATAGAAATCTTTTTCCATTTTTTGTACGCCGAACAATAATGCCCTGATCTGGAAACCCGCACTTATTTGCAAATTCTACTGCCTCATCAATGGTATCAACATACTTTTCATCAATATTTATATCTGGATTACGATAATGTCCCTTTATTTCTAGATTATTCTTTTTATCAATAAGTAGTGTTAATTCTAAATTAGACTGGATAAAAGGCATTGATGGATGCACGCCAAAGCTACCCTCACTTGCCACACCTAGGTCACATCCTGACATTTCCATTGCTGTATTAAGCTTGGCTCTTGCTGCCTTAAGCATATCACCATCTCTTTTTATCTCTCTTGTAAAGGTGCCGAACTTGTCTGTATCAAAGTCTTTAGGTACAAAACACAGAGCCCCCAACCCACTCTCCACAAT
The DNA here is from genome assembly GCA_964528515.1 of uncultured Candidatus Saccharibacteria bacterium. GTDB lineage: Bacteria > Patescibacteriota > Minisyncoccia > Phycocordibacterales > UBA2100 > S139-169. The sequence continues at coordinate 1,228 of CAZGTE010000046.1, read as the reverse complement.
AGGACTGATGACTTTTTCTTTATGGTGCATAGTTGCTATGACGAGTTTTCTATTTTTAAATAACTCAACCATATTTCTATGATGATTTTGTATAAATAGTTTGGGTCGGATATGCAAAGTCTATACCCAACTCAGCAAATTTATCTAATAATGCAAAATTAAATGTTTGCTGACCGTCCATAAAGTCCGCATAATCTGGTGAGTCTACATGAAATACAACTTCAAATAATAATGACGAGTCTGCGAACTTAGCAAAGTGAACCCTGTCAAATCTTATACCATCTATACTATTAATTATGTCTTCCACTACCCCATTAACTAGCTTAACTTTTTCGTGAGGAGTTTCGTAGGTTATGCCAAATCGTGTTGCAATACGACGCTCTTTCATTTTCTTAAAATTCTGAATTCGCGTGGTTGTCAGTTCAGAATTACTGACTACTAACTCCTCTCCTTGTAAGGTCCTAATCCTAGTAGTCTTTATTCCGATTCGCTCAACTACACCTGAATCAGTACCCAGAACAACAAAATCTCCAATCTTAAATGGCTTATCAGCATAGATAGAAAATGAAGAAAATAGATCGGAAAGAACTCCCTGTAGTGCAAATGCAATAGCAATACCTCCAATACCTAATCCTGCAATAAGTGAGGTTACTTCAATACCCAAGTTTGAAAGTACGAAAATAATTCCAAATGCCCAAAGGATAATCCTAGCCATTAGTATTATTAAATGGGAGGCATTTTCAATATTAGCATCAACAGCACTGTCAGAATCTTGATTCTTCTTTAGAAACCTGCCGACACCATACTTCACAAATTTTAAAAGAATTTCTATTACCTGATAGGCTACAGCTATATAGACAGCTGTAAAGATAATATTAGACACTATCTCTGGTAAAATAAGTAGCTGTAGTGAGAAATATAAGGCAATTATTGTATACACCCAAACAGGTACATCTTGAATAGCATCAATGACAACATCATCTATGTTAGTTGTAGTCTTTTTTGAAAGTGTATTAAGTCTCTTTATAATTACGACCTGAATAAATTTAAATGCAATAGTAAGACCTAGAAAGACTATGAGTGCTGCAATATAAATTGTAATATCTAATGCGCCTATTAACGGAATGTCTAGTTTTATTGCTGGTAGCATAGAGGCGATATTAAAAGATGATGATTCCATATTATAAAATTATTTAATACTTAATGATTACTCAATCTTACCATTTTT
>CAZGTE010000045.1:0-3455 GCA_964528515.1 uncultured Candidatus Saccharibacteria bacterium | reverse complement strand
CATCTATTGATTTTTCAAAGTCCTGCTCATATATAGTATTGTCGCTGTGACGAATATATGCTGTTCCATTTGCGGTCATACCAGATAGACTAATACCTCCTATTGATAAAAAGGCACGGTTTGGACGTAGTCTTGCAGTCTTTACAGTGTTGTCTAATGCTTTACTTACACTTGTGATAGTCGATGGCAAGTCTACTATATAGCCATTTCGCAAGCCCTCAGATTTACTAGTTCCAACTCCTAATATCTTAACAGATCCGTTACTAAGCACTTCAGAAACCACAATCTTTATTGTATTAGTGCCTATGTCTATGCCTGTTATTATATTTTTATTCATTTTGTAAATTTCTTTAAATATTTTAACTCCAGCTTATCCATTATACTGCCATGATCGTATCCTGCCAAATGTAGACATCCGTGTATAAATAAGTATGCAAGATGTTTAGCTTTAGAATGTCCAAATTTATCAGCATCTCTCTCTGCCCTGCGTACATTGATGAATATTTCCCCACTTAATTTCTCAAGAGGGAATGATAGTACATTGGTAGGGTAGTCTCTGTTCTTATGTTCTTTATTAAGCTTTCTACCTAGAGTGTCTCCTATTAATACCAATGATAGATCGTAGTTCTTTGGTAGTATTGTATTGGCAATATTAGCAAAAGACACTGATGAGTGCCTTTTGCGTATTGTTTTATGCACTGTGAGAGTACTCATATGAGTCACAGTATATCAGAGTTTAAGATTATCGCTTGATAATGCGTCCTCTTGAATTGATTAGAACCTTACCGTCTTTAATGTCTTGCTCTAATTGTAATGAGCGCTGCATCTTGCGTAATTTATCTCCTTTCTTCTGTAGTGTGGATACATTACGAGCGAAGTAACGCTTCTTCATCTTGATATGTCGCACTATACCAGTACTAAACATCGCGCGCGAAAACTCACTTAACATACGGTGAGTACTCTTCTTACTGTCTTTCTCTATATTTACATTTAATGTCATATGTGTAGTATATTACCCTATCTTTGTAGTTTTTTCAAGTGTTTTACTAATTGATTAGTTGGTATGATTTTTTGTTTGTGAGTAGATGTGTCACGCACTATGACAGTATCCTCAAGAGCCTCTTTATGTCCGATCATAATTATATAAGGCGCATCTTTTGCTAATGGGTAATCCATCTGCTTGGTTAGTCTTCCTCGAGTCATAGAGTGTCCAACTTTAATGTCTGCTTTATGTAGCATTCTTAATACTTTCAGTCCTAACTTCTTGGCATTATTACCAAGTTGTGCAAAATAGAATTGTGGCTTTGGAAACTTCTTATCCCCATTGTGTTTACGAGTACCATGTCCTTTTATATCTATAGTTAGTCCTGTTGTTGGTATGTGCTTTTTAAATGCCTTACGACCAAGTGCGCTATATCTACCTCCATAAGCTAATAAGTCTCCATTATTAGCACTCTTAATCTCAAATATAGTATGCTCAAAGAAGTCGCCACCCCCAGTAACAGTATTGTCTAGTATGTATGGAATTCCTGATCCCTCTAGATATTCTAGTAATCCCCAAAGATGTGAGCGACCGTCATCATTTAGATAGTCTATTGCTTGTGGGCAATTCTCTGAGAGCTTACTACCAGTATTACATAGTCTAGCATAAGCGCGTAATGGAGAGACTACTAGGTCTGCTCTTACTTGTAATGGGGTGTCCCTAGATATTTTCTTAAGGTGACTAGTGAGGTCTCTTACATATCTTGTGAAGGACTCTTGTGTACCAAGAGAGTTTATATGTATTGTGGCGTCATTTATACCGATATCATCAAATAGTGTGTAAGCCGTGGCTATTAAGGTTGCCTCAGATATAGGATTCTCAGTACCTGTAATATTTAAAGAGAAAGAGTCATCAGATTCATTGCTTATATCTAAACTGTATCCAAGTATATGATCTGGTGAATCCTGTGCATTTTTTGTAGCTAGTTTACGCATTGTTTGCAATAAAGCCTTCTCCCTTGGTTGTGCGTAGATTACCTTATTTGCTGCCACTAGTCGTTTGGACGGCAATTTCTCAAGTACCTCATCTAGGTCTGAGAATCCAAATGAGTCAGCAACATCTATAGCCTTCTCTATTAGCTCAGCTGTGTTCTTGACCTTGATGTTTTTTATGTTTAGCATTTGTATTTTTCTTATTCTTATCTGTACTGTACTGCTCCAGGTAGCCAGTCTATCTGTGTTATTGGATATAGGCGAGTTAGTACTCTACCGACGATGAGCTCTCTCTTTAAAGGTCCCCAATATCTAGAGTCAGCACTTGCTCTGCGATTGTCTCCAAGTACGAAGTATTCATCATAAGCAAGAGTCATCTCCATATGGTCTATCTTCTTTTTCCTATCTAGTACATAAGGTTCATATAGAGTTGTAGAATTATTTATTGTAACGGTATGTCCATCTATGGACACTGTCTCTCCAGGTAGTCCAATAACTCTCTTGATGAAGTATCTACTTGTATCATCTGGATAGTGGAATACTACGATCTCGCCACGCTCTGGGTCTCTTTTAAGGTTGTAGGTAAGTTGATCAATTATTAAGTAATTCCACGAGTCAAAGGTTGGATACATAGAGGCACCACTTACTATGAATGGCTTAGCAACATATGACCTCAGTAGAATTACTATGGATAGCATCACTACCACTGTTATAATTAAAGACAATATAGATTCCTTATTTTCATTCTTCTTAATTTCTGTAGAGGAAGTAGTCATTGCAGGGTAGTATACTACAAGCAGAGCTTGACACCAAACTTGTATGCGTGGGCTAATATGATAATCTTAATAAATGACTAAAAATAAAGGCATTAAACAAGGTTGGATAGTAGTAGGGCTCGGTAATCCTGGCAAAGAGTATGAAAATACGCGCCACAATATAGGCAGAGACGCTGTAAAGATGTTCCAACAATGTCGCCAGGGGACCCCTGACGACATTGTTGAGAGTATGGTGGAGGTGGTGATACCAGATACTTATATGAATCTCTCTGGTGGGCCAGTGGCTAAGGCAATGCAGAAGAGTCCTGAGAGTGAGTTGATAATCGTGCACGATGATATTGACCTACCATTTGGCGAGGTGAAGGTGAGTGTGGGTAGAGGCTCAGGAGGGCAGAAGGGAGTGGAGGATATTATAAAGGCTCTAGGCACTAAAGACTTCGTCCGTGTACGCATTGGTATTATCCCAGTCTTCCTCGGTAAGCCTCGCAAGCCTAGAGGTGGTAATGCAGTAGCAAAATTCGTACTTAAGAAATTCGGCATAATTGAAAGAGGTAAACTACAAGAAGTCCTAGAAAAGTCAAATAATGCAATTATTGAGATTATTAATAATGGCGCAGAGAGCGCAATGAATAAGTTTAATTAACTATTCAGCCTTCTTGTACACTAGTGTCATCTTGCGGTTCTGTGGCTCGAAGATTGAGATAG
>CAZGTE010000044.1:0-3989 GCA_964528515.1 uncultured Candidatus Saccharibacteria bacterium | reverse complement strand
GCTAGACAATATCTATAATATGTGCATAATTAGGACATTAATAAACCTGTCGGTTATTATTGCATCAAATTTAGTATGTAAGGTGGTGGCGGGGGTAAGTAAAAAATAATTAGTATGGATAGAGAAAGAACAATGCATGATAATAACGGACAAGGTTGGATATGTGCCGACTGTGGAGGTAAGATAGACAAGCTCCCATTTGAGCCTCGTGATGAATCAAACCTTAAGTGTTTTGACTGTCACAAGAAGAATGCACCTGCACCTCGTCGAGACGATCGTGAGATGTTTGACAACGGTGGACAAGGATGGCCATGTGCCGAGTGCGGTGGTAACATCGACAAGCTCCCATTTGAGCCGCGTGATACAAGCAACCTAAAGTGTCGCGACTGTTTCCGTAAATAATTACGAGTAATAGTAAAATAAAAAAGCACCCACTAGTTGGGTGTTTTTTTATAGATATCGTGTTAGAGTTGATGCATTATGGATTATGACATTATAGTAATAGGTGCAGGACCTGCAGGGCTTATGGCCGGCGGCGTGGCCGCTAAAGGTCTTGGCGGCAGTGGCAAAGTGCTTATACTAGAGCAAGGAGATACCCCAGGACAGAAGCTCAGTATCACTGGTGGAGGTAGATGCAATATTACTAATGCAATTGGTAAGGACGACACTCGCGCACTCCTTGAGCATTATGGTGAGGCAGGTAAATTCTTGCACGCGCCATTTGCACAATTCTCTGTATCTGACACATTCACCTTTTTTGAAAAGAAGGGATTACCACTTGTGGTAGAGTCGCGCAAGCGCGTCTTCCCCAAGACTCAGTCGGCAAGTGATGTAGTAGATACAATGATTAAATTTGCAGAGAGCTCTGGAGCAGAGATTATGACTAATGTAGACGCTAAGAGATTCTATATTGCAAACAATGAGGAGGAGAGGTCAGGAGAGATAACAGCAATAGAGACAAGTGTGGGCAAGCTGCACGCCAAGAGGTTCATATTAGCTACTGGCGGACTATCTGGTAAGACAGACAAGGGTGAGAGGAGAGATCTAAAAGGTATTGGATTTAAAATGCTCAGAGAGATAGGACACAATGTGCACAAGCCGAGTCCTAGTCTTGTGCCACTCAAGAGTAATGCCAAGTGGGTGCATAGTCTCTCTGGCATTGCGCCGAGCTTTATGACTATCCGTTTTAAGCAAGGTGGCAAGGTGTTCTTGACTAAAACAGGTAAGGTGCTCTTCACTCACTTCGGTCTCTCTGGACCACTTATCATCAACTCTAGTTATGAGGTTAAGCAATTCTTAGAGTATGGACCAGTAGTGGCAAGTATAGACTTATTCCCCGATACTGATCACAAGGCTCTAGACAAGAGGCTTCTTAGGCTATTTGATACTAATAAGAATAAGCAAATCAAAAATGTATTCACAGACATTATAGAGGATAAGCTAGCGATAGAGATATTAAAATTAGCAAAGATCAAGCTTGAAGAGAGTGTAAATGAGATTACTAAAGAACAACGCAAGAAGCTAGTCCACACACTCAAGGACCTGGTGGTGCCAATAGTAGACACTATGGGTATGGATAGAGCAATAGTTAGTGGAGGAGGAGTAGAGCTCGAGGAGGTAGATTTCAAGAATATGAGCTCCAAGCTCCACAGTAATGTACACATAGTCGGAGACATGCTCAACATAGTCCGCCCAAGCGGAGGATACAGCTTACAACTCTGTTGGACAACAGGACAAGTGGCTGGTAAAGCTGCTAGTGCAACAAATAACAAATAACAACAAGTGAGTAGGAAGCAGTAAGTAGTAATCAGTAAAGAGATTCTAAATTATATATGTAATGGGTTAAGTAACCAAACGTGTTGGTACAATATTCAATAATACATTGATAAATAAGGACATTTAAGGTACTTTTAGACACATTATCAAAAAGTTCGAGCATGGTGTATAATATCAGCACAGATATATATGGAAATAACGGTAACAAATCTTTTTAAAGAATATGACTCGGTCTTGGTTTTTGACAATATCACTTTTTCAATCTCCGCTGGAGAGAAGATTGGATTAGTGGGTCACAATGGTAGTGGTAAGTCAACTTTATTAAAGATACTAGCAGGAGAAGAACATGAAGACGGCGGGAGTGTCCACATACCTACCGGTATGATAGTCGGGCATGTACCACAAGATACTCACATAACTACTGGTGAGACTGTCCAAGAATATATTGACTGCGTAGTATTACTGGCGCGTGGTAAGTCTTTTATTATAGAGACGCATAAGATTAATACTATCTTAGACGGCTTCGGTATTAATATTATAAGCCTTGATACTAAATTAAAGGAGTTAAGCTCAGGGCAAAGGACTAAGATATTCTTAACAGCGGCTCTACTTATAGAGCCAGATGTATTACTCTTGGACGAGCCAACTAACAATCTTGATTTGACGGCTCTTATCTGGCTTGAGAATTTTCTCAAATCTACTAAGTCAGCATGTGTAATAATCTCTCATGATAGAAAGTTTCTTGATTCGATTGTGAATACTATTTTTGCAATTAATCGTAATTCAAAAAATCTTAACATTACACATGGTAAATATTCTGAATATCTAGAGAGAGTGAAAAAAGAACAAACAAGACAGATTCGAGAACATCAAGAACATAAAGACAAACTTAGGAAAGCCCAGACTTTAGTAAGAAAATCAATAGACCACGCAGAAAGAGGTAATAAATTTATACCAAAGGATAATGATAAACAATCTAGAGGATTCTTCCGTGACCGTACGAAAGGTTCAGGAAAGTTGATACAGTCGTATAAAAAACGTATTGAGGATATGGAAGATGTAGAGAAGCCTATTGAACGATATGGACTCGCTATTAATATTGAAGCTAAAAAAGGAGGAGGAGCGAAAGATATATACTTAGAAAATGTGGTAGCAGGGTATAAAGATGGATTTAAAGTCAAAGGACTTACATTAAATATTAACTTTGGTGACAGGGTGGTGTTACTGGGAGACAATGGAGTAGGGAAGTCAACTTTATTAAAAACAATACTTGGCGAGTTAATCCCCATAAGTGGGACAGTGACAATTGGTACATCTGTCAAAATAGCAAACTTCACACAAGAGCATGATAGTCTACCAAGAGAAAAGACTCTTTTTGATTTTCTAAATGATAATGTAGATGTGCAAGATAATGAGATATATAACATTGCACAGAAATACGGATTTAGTCCAGGAGAGCTTAAGAAGAAGCTAAAATTATTCTCACCGGGTGGGCGTGCGCGTATTTTGTTTGCACTATTCTCGTTACAATCAGTGAATGTACTATTCCTTGATGAGCCTACAAATCATCTGGATATGGAAGCTGCTGAGGCACTAGAGAAAGTCATTGAGGAGTACAAGGGTACAATTGTATTAATATCACATGATAGGCATCTGCTAAGAGTAATAGACTCAACACACCTATTACTGATATCTGAGAATGGCTCTGTCACAAGAGAGGAGGATATACAAGAATATACAGAGCTTGCACAGGACAGAGCTAAGAAGTTAGGGTATATTATTTAAGGTCATTGCTTATCTCGTCAATCCTTTGGCGGTGTTTCTCTCCCTCGTCTATTGCAAAGTCGAAGAAGGGTATTCGCTTCATACTTACTTTTTTCTTGATAAATAATTTAAAATCTTTTCGTTTGCGTTTAGCAAAATTGAGAGCATTCTCCTCCTCACTCTGTGGCAGTACGGTGAAGTATATAGTAGACTCTGAGAAGTTCGGTGCAAGGTCTGCTCTGGTAATAGTCATCAATGATTGACGATTGCTCTCCACTCTGAAAAATTCTGCTGCAAGGTGCATAAGATTCTCCGCTACACGCACTCTGCGTCCACCTCTATTATCTTTTTCTATCATAATAAACCTATGGTAGTATATAATCATGCACAGAGCAAGTGCATGTCCAGTCCCACCCACACCTCTTAAAAACAGAATACTTATCCACAAA
>CAZGTE010000043.1:0-4073 GCA_964528515.1 uncultured Candidatus Saccharibacteria bacterium | reverse complement strand
ATGAGGTCCAAGGTTCGAATCCTTGTACGCGTACTACTACTCTGTTATTATTGATAACAATGAGTAAATATAATAGTTTCTGTAAAGAGTTCAGTGATAAGAGGGTCACGATTATGGGACTTGGTCTACTTGGGCGTGGCGTAGGTGATGCTAAATTCTTTGCAGAGTGTGGCGCTAAGGTATTAGTCACAGACCTAAAGACAGAGGAGCAATTAAAAGATTCAATAAAAAAATTGAAAGCAGATAAGAACATAAGCAACAATATAACCTTTACACTTGGGGAGCATAAAGAAGAAGACTTTATAAATACAGACATAGTCATTAAAGGTAATAATGTACCACTTAATAATAAGTATATTAAATCAGCAGAAGACGCAGGGGTAAGGATTGCAATGAGTGTCGCTCTATTTGCTAAGTATGCTCAAGAGATTGGAGCTACAGTAGTAGGCGTGACAGGTACAAGAGGTAAAACAACAGTAACCCACATGATACACCAAGCCTTACTTGGCGGTAGAACCACCAAGCTTGATGACTCTAGGGTACACCTAGGTGGTAATATTCGAGGTATATCTACACTGTCTCTTATTCCAGATGTACAAGCTGGAGATATTGTAGTATTGGAGTTGGATTCGTGGATACTACAAGGTTTTGATTATGAGCAGTTTAGTCCACATATTGCAGTATTCACTAATTTCTATCCAGATCACTTAGATTACTATCCAGATATGGATACATATTTTACAGATAAGGCAAATATTTTTAAGTATCAGAAATTAGAGAACGGAGACACTCTTATTGTGGGTGATACAGCACTTGAAAGAGTGCTTATAAAGGACGCGGACATTGACCCATTAGAGGTAGTCCCAATTCCAGAAGATTGGAAGCTTAAAGTGAGAGGTGTGCACAATAGAGAAAATGCGGCATTAGCAAGAGAGGCTCTGCAGGCACTAGGTATGACTGATATTGAGATTAAAGAAGCATTAGAGAAATTCTCTGGAGTAGAAGGAAGACTTGAGTATATGGGAGAATTTGGCAGTGAAGAAATTAAAATCTACAATGATAATAATGCCACAACACCAGAGGCTACCATAGCAGGCATCAATGCACTCGCATGTCGCCAGGGGACCCCTAGCGACATTGGTAATATAATTCTTATTGCAGGTGGTACAGACAAAGGTGCAGAGCTCGCAGATGTTGCTAAAATTATAGAAGAAAAATGTAGTACAGTACACTTGCTAGAGGGCACTGGTACAGATAAGCTCTTACCACTATTGCCAGATGCACAAGTGCATAAAACATTTGCAAGTGCGGTACTCTCTGCTATCGGAAGCACAAATAGAGGTGACACAATACTCTTTAGCCCACTCTTCTCATCATTTGGAAAAGAGTTTGTAAATGAATATGATAGGAATGATAAGTTCAAAAAGATAATTAAGGAGTATTATGGTAGATAATACAAACCAAAAAGGAATAATAGTGTGGCGACTTGGTTATAATAAATCAAGACAAAAGGCGAGAGATATCTACAATAAAATAGGCTCAATACATTGTCCTGCTCTTAAAGATGAATTGGTTGCATTTAATAGAATCGGGCTTAATCATCTTATCCGTAAGGGGGATAATTTAAGGCCAAAGAATGAACAGAAGCGCAGATTCATATTGTTGCAATATGTAGAAAATATAATAACAGATCAAAATGCAGATATTGAATTTAGAAAATATTCTATTAAAGAAAAGAAAAGTAAGTTTGGTAATAAGATAATGATTCAATCAGATGCTTATTTTTGGACTTTTAGTGCTTGTATAAGAGATTGCAAAATAAAAGTAGTGGTACGACAGGTCGGTAATGGTCAGAAACATTTCTTTAGCATTATGGGAGACAGAGTACTTCTTAGAAAGGCAACAAAAAACACCAACGATAGTTGATGTTGCTTGGTGTGCTTATTGTCAACTTTAATGTCGAACCGGGTCTGACGACCCATAAGCACAAATGTATTATATATAATAAATAACATCATGTCAATAGAAATTAAAGAGCATATAATTAAGACTGCAGAAGAGGCGGTTAAAGACAGGGTATTCCCTGGTTGTGTTGTTGGTATTGTGAAGAGTAACGGAGATAGACAAATTATACCAGTTGGCAATTTCACTTATGACAAAGATTCACAGGAAGTTAAAAAAGACACAATATATGATACCGCTTCATTAACCAAGTCAATATGCACAGCTAGTATTGCGCTACAACTAATAGATGAAGGAAAGCTCAAGTTAACAGATAAGCTAATAGATTACGTGCCTGCGTTTAATAATTCTGACAGAGAGAATGTACTTATAAAGCATCTCCTTACATACACAATAGACGGATACGGACTCGCGTCTGTGATTGATGGGGCAGACGGAGCTTCTTTACATGATAGGTCAGCAAGCGATTTGCGCAATGTGTTATTAACACACAACTTTAATAAACGCCCTGGAGAAGTATTTAAGTATACCAACATCCCAGCAGCGCTTATGGGTATGGTTATAGAGAATATTACAGGCAATACATTAGATGTACTCGCAGATGAGAGACTTTTCAAGCCACTTAATATGAGTAGGAGCACATTTTCACCAGAAAAGTTTAGTAAAGATGAGATAGTGCCAGCAGAGATAGACCATTGGAGAGGACTTGCGCACGGAGTGATTCATGATGAAAGCGCGTATATTGCCAAGAGAGATGGTAAGGTAGTAGGTCACGCTGGGCTGTTCGCTACGGCACCAGATATACTTAATTATTTGGAGATGCTTTTGAATAAGGGTAAGTTAGATGGTAAAAGGTATTTTTCAGAAGAAATCATAAAAGAGATGCATACAAATCAAATAGCAGACATTGGAGAAGTGACTGGTTTAGGGTTCGAGCTTAATCAGCCTCGGTACATGGGTGACTATTGCACAGAGGATACCTTTGGTAAGACAGGGTTCACAGGCACACTTATAATTTGTGATATTAAGAAAGAGGTCGCATATGTGATACTATCAAATCGTATTTACCCACAAAGGCCGAAGGACTCAGCAGCGATAAACACTTTTCGCAAGAAGATTGGAGAGATAATTTTAAAATAAACTATGAATATTAAAGAAGCAAAACATATACATTTCATAGGCATAGGCATAGGCGGCATCGGCATGTCTGCACTTGCTCGCATACTAGAGGGAACTGGCACAGATAAGCTCTTACCACTATTACCAGATGCACAAGTCCATAAAACATTTGCAAGTGCGGTACTCTCTGCTATAGGTAGTGCAAATAAAGGTGACACAATACTCTTTAGTCCACTATTCTCATCATTTGGTAAAGAGTTCGTAAATGAGTATGATAGGAATGATAAATTCAAAAAGATAATTAAGGAGTATTATGAAAAATAATTACGCCTTTATTGACGGACAAAATCTTTATAAAGGCGTTAAGAAATTTGGCAAAGATTTTAACTATAGGAATTTTCGTATATATCTGGAAGAGTTTCATAATGTAAATAAAGCAATTATATTTTTAGGTTATATTGAGTCAAATACAAGTTTATATACATCATTAAAATCTGATGGATTTAAACTAGAGTTCAAAGATGTTTCTAAAGATGGAGTAGGAAAGACAAAGGGGAATGTTGATGTGTTTCTTACGGTACGGGCACTTATGAGTATGGGCGAATATGACAAGGCTGTGGTTGTAACAAGTGATGGAGATTTTGCCTCACTTATAGACGGGTTGAAGAGTACTAATAAATTCTTAGCGGTTATAAGTCCAGAGAAGAAGACTTGTTCATACTTATTAAGAAAAGCGGTTGGTGGACGCATAACATATATAGATGAAATTCTGGCAAAATTAAAAGATAGAAAGAGTGGTAAGAAAATGAAAAAGCGTGCCTAGGGACAAAACCCTTTGGGACGCTTTTTCATAACAATATCTATAGTATACTAATACATACTAATTATGTCAATAGAAATTAATAAAATAAAAAGAGCTCACTTCATAGGTATTGGTGGAATTGGAATGTCTGCTCTAGCACGCATGCTTGTACACCGAGGTGTTACTGTGA
>CAZGTE010000042.1:0-4239 GCA_964528515.1 uncultured Candidatus Saccharibacteria bacterium | reverse complement strand
AGCTATTAGAGATTTTCAAATAGCGCATGCAGATGAAATTTTAAAACCATTAGGATTTACAACACCAACAGGAACTTGGTACACAGCAACAAGAGCCAAGGCGAATGTGCTTATGGGTTGTGGGGAAAAGTTAAATATAGAAAATATTATAGAAGTTGCTGAAGAAAAAGAGCTAGAAGAAAAGACAGAAGAAAAACCTGAAGAGCAGACTCCTCAAGAACATCTTGTACAACTTCAAGCACATCTTGTGCAACTTCAAGGGCAATTAGCACAAAGGCTATCAGAACAAAACCAAGAAGAAGGTAATCAAGTAGAGGCAAGACCAGAAACAGCTCTAAATCAAAATCAATGCCCATACTTCACCACTAACTTCGAAAAAGGAGATAGAAACCAAGGAGAATTAAGAAAGATACAAATCTTCCTAAGAGACCAAGGCTTCTTTAATCACCCATACATCACAGGATACTATGGACCAGTTACATACAGAGCTATTAGAGACTTCCAAGCAGCGTATGCAGACGAAATTCTAAAGCCATTAGGATTTACAACACCAACAGGAACTTGGTACATGGCCACAAGAGCCAAGGCAAATAAGCTTATGGGTTGTGCTTTATAGTAATTAAAAAGATACCATTCCTTTAATACTTGTTTTCTGTTTATACTACTCACGCTCACTTACAGTCAGTCCTGACGAGTAGAAGTTTCAATTTGCGGAGAGGACAGGATTCGAACCTGCGGTACCTTGCGATACGTCCGCTTTCAAGGCGGGTGCTTTCAACCACTCAGCCACCTCTCCACGGCTGATAATAGCATATTCTTATAAATATGCGATACTCATAATAATGAAATACATAGGAATAGATTATGGTACGAAGAGGACTGGCATTGCCATCAGTGACCCACTCGGCACAGTAGCCTTCCCTAAGAGTGTATTAGTTACAGACAGTCTTTTAATAAAGACAGTAGCCAATCTTATAAAAAATGAGGAGGTGCAGGAGGTGGTAATAGGGGAGTCACTCAATCTCTATGGAGGACTTAATAAAGTGGCAAGTGATGCAGGGGAGTTTATTAAAAGATTAAAAGAGAGTCTAGAATTTGAAATAAGGGTGCATTATCAAGACGAGAGATTTACAACAAGACAAGCAAGAGCATTACCAAATGAGGGTAGAGCAAGAGGCAATGTCGCTAGGAGGCCCATGGCGAACAAGGGGCAGAGAGGGAGCGTAAGAGCTGATGCACAAGCAGCTGCTATAATATTACAAACATTTTTAGACAAACAATACAAAACAGTGTAAAATATATAAATTATGACTAATGAAGAACAGCAAAAGGCAGAGATTACATATGAAGACTTCACAAAACTTGATATAAGAATAGGTACAATTATTGACGCAGAGCTTGTTCCAGAGACAGATAAGTTAATTAAATGTACTGTGGACATAGGAGAGACAGGCACTCGCACGATAATCTCTGGGCTAGCAGAGCATATATCCCCAGAGGATCTTATAGGTAATCAATATCCATATGTCTGCAATCTAGCACCACGCACAATTAGGGGAGTAGAGAGTCAAGGAATGATACTCGCAGTTAGTACAGATGACGGATTTGCACTATTGTGTCCAGATAAAGATGTCATTAGTGGAGCAAGAGTTGGATAATAGACTATTGGGTATATGTTGATGTGGAGCTACTAGTCTCTGGTATAATATACTAGATGAGTAGTGATAGAATACAAAAAAAGGTTATAAATAACTGGATAATAGATTCATTCCCTGCGCCAAGATATATGAGAATGCCGTCAGCTGCTCTTGATATCTCTCCAAATTCAGTCAAATATCTTGATTGTAAATATACATCTAAAGGCTTCTTACCGACCGACTTCAAAGAGGTATTCTTACCAGAGGGTACAATAGTAGGTGGCATTGTAAAAGATGAGAGCGCATTAATAGAAGCACTAAATAAATTAAAAAGTCAGAGTGCGCGCAAGTTTGTATTCGTAGCAATACCAGAGAATGCCCTATACCTATACACTGTATTATTAAATGGTAATCCAAATAATAAAGAGATTCTACATCAGATCGAATTCTCATTTAAAGAGCATGTACCGATACTGCTAGAGGACGCAATATATGACTTCAATATTGTTGGAAGGTCTAAGAGTAATACTCTTGTGAGTGTCACCGTTGCTCCTAAGGATGTAATTGATAAATATGAGAGTGTATTAAGTAGTGCAGGATTTGTAACAAGAATCATTGAGCTTGAGGCACATTCTGTAGCGCGCAGTGTCTCAGATAGTCACCTTACTTCTGGAGTAGAGATGGTGATAGATATAGGATATCAAAGGGTTGGTATTATAATAATTAAAAAAGGCATACCAATATTCAGTATAACAATTCCTGGAGGGAGCAAGATGGTGTCGGAGGTGATAAATGAGTGCAAGAAACAATATACCTTCTGGGACACTCGTACAAATTCTAAAGGTAGACGCATAGAGCGCATTGTTAGGGTTATTGTCTGCGGAGGCGCTGGTAAGGAAATGGTCTCTGCACTAAGTGATACATTAAAAAGAGATGTTGTAATAGCTAATGTATGGCAGAATTTATTCAACATTGATGACTATATACCAAGCATAGACTCAGTCAGTGCTCAAGCAATGGCAACTCTGGCAGGTCTACTACTAAAGAATAAGGACTAACAATATGGCAAATTTATTACCACCAGAAACAAGATTAAAATTATTATGGCAACGCCGCGTGCGTAGGTCTGTTGTATTATTAGTTGCAGGACTTACTGGTGTCATATTAGCAGCACTTGCCATATTACCAGTGGCAGTATATACACAGATAATCAAAGTTGGCATTAGTAGTGATGTAGAGCTTATAGAGACATCAGGTACTGGGAAAGACCATCAAGAACTTATAAAAAAACTAAAGAAAACTAAAGAGCTCATTGATCAGATGTCATTAATAGCAAATATGCCTGAGTTTAATGAGGTGTTTAATTATCCTATGTTAATTTTGTCAAAAATAGAGGGTGCAAAGATGCACTCGATAGTAATAAACAGCAACCTAGAAGACAGTAAGTATGTAATCAGACTATCTGGCATAGTACAAAATAGAGAATCTGTATTTGCCATTCAAGGTGCATTTAATCAGAGTGATGAGATATCCGTACTAGATTTTCCAGATAATAACTTTACCTCCAGTGATGATGAGTATAATTTTGTAATTGAGATAAGTACATTAAGCACAGATTAAAATGAATAAAAATCCCATAAACACAAGTATTAAAAATGGATTAATTATTATTAGTATTCTTTCTGTGCTTGTCGGTAGTATTGGTGTATTTTGGCATTGGGCAGGGACAGTTCAAGATGGATTACAAGAGGTAGTCAGTGGGCTACACAACAATACACAAGATAAGCAAAAGTCTAAATTACATTCAATGCGTCAAGAATTACGAAACAGCTCTAAGGGAATAAGTATCTTATCTGAGGCATCTATAGATAAACAACAAGTGCCAGACTTCCTTAATCAATTAGAGGCTATAGGAGGAGATAATACCAAAGTGCATATAAAGTCAGTTAATATTAATGATGATAGTGGACTTCTAAGTGTTTCTATTGGATTTTCAGGAAGCTTTTATAATACAGTAAACTTAATAGATAGTGTGGCAAACATTACTTATGTATCTCTTATAGACTCATTGGATATTCGCATTGGTGAGCCTGTAGATAATAATTCAGATATTTGGGATATATCTATAAGAATAGTAGTTCCGCTAGTAAGATTAGATATAAAATAATATGAAATTAAATCAATACATAGTGAATATCTGTAATAATTTAAGAGGTAGGTTACCAGCTACTATTTTCATCTGGCAACTTATATTATGGATAGTGTCTATTGCAACCATCTTATTTATCTTATTTTGGTATTATCAATTTTATATTATCTCATATGGTGATAATGCCGATGTGGTAGTTGAGCAATATGAGGAGATTATAGATATGCAGAAGCTTGAGGAGGCGCTTAAATTATTTGACCTAAATTAGACTGACAAAGACTAGATTTTATGTCAAAAGATTGCTAGACTACTTAAGTTCTTGCTCCTGTAGTTTAATGGATAGAACAGTGGGTTTCTACCCTGCCAATGAGGGTTCGATTCCTTCCGGGAGCACAAAATATGGGTTAAGTAACCAAACGTGTTGGTACAATATTCAATAATACATTGATAAAT
>CAZGTE010000041.1:0-4328 GCA_964528515.1 uncultured Candidatus Saccharibacteria bacterium | reverse complement strand
CTATTAAAATATTTTATACACGAAAAGGATACTCAAAAAAATTCCGATTTATTTAAAAAATTAATAGCTTTAACTAAAGGTTAATTATGTGGTAATAGGAATTATCACCACTTGTATTGAGGCGATCCTAGGTGGCAACACTAAACCCTTATCATCGGAATGTGACATGATAAGAGCGCCAATGATTCTTGTGCTGAGACCCCAACTTGTTTGCCACACATATTGTTTTTCCTGATTTTCATCCAGAAATGAAACATCAAAAGATTTTGCAAAATTTTGTGCCAACATGTGTGATGTGCCTGACTGCAGAGCTTTGCCGTCTTGCATCATAGCTTCAATAGTAGCTGTATATTCGGCTCCAGGAAATTTTTCCGATTCGGTCTTTTTGCCTTTCACAAGTGAGATGGCTAGATATTCTTCGACAAACTGCCTATAAACCTCAAGCATCTCAAGCGTTTTTCATCCGCTTCTTTCCTCGTAGTATGGGCGGTATGTCCTTCCTGCCAGAGGAATTCTGTTGTGCGTAAGAAAAGCCGTGGTCGCATTTCCCAGCGAACCACATTGCACCACTGATTGATAATGAGAGGCAAATCTCTATACGAATGAATCCATTTTGAGAATGCGTCGTAAATAATCGTCTCTGATGTTGGGCGGATAACCAACAGTTCTTCAAGCTCGCCTGCTGGAACAAGTTTCCCGTCTTTTTCTTCGAGCCGATGATGAGTAACAACCGCGCACTCTTTTGCGAATCCTTCTACATGCTCAGCTTCCTTTTCTAAAAAACTTTTCGGTATGAGTATTGGGAAATATGCGTTTTGTGTGCCACGCTTTTTAAACTCCTTATCCAAGATTTCCTGAATATTTTCCCACAGAGCATAACCGTAGGGTTTTATGATCATCGAACCTCTGACTGGAGAATTTTCTGCCAAGTCTGCCTCACGAATTACATCAAGATACCACTCTGAAAAATTCTCTCCACGGGAAGTTATCTTATTCATTGAGTCATTGTTATTTTTATTCATAAAGTTTATTTTACTAAATCATCCACCCCAACACCAAGCACATTGGCGATTTTGGAAATAGTATCGATTGTTGAGTTTGGGTTCACACTATTCTATATATTTACTATTATGTTTAGTGACAAATCAACCAGACGCATGTCACTTTCGCGAAAGGAAGTTTCAATCTGCGGAGAGTGAGGGATTCGAACCCTCGAGAGGGTTACCCCTCTACGTCCTTAGCAGGGACGCGCTTTCGGCCACTCAGCCAACTCTCCGTACACCAAATACACTGCACCATATTTGTTCTACTTTTTCATCATAGTCTCTACAAAAAGTAAACATTAAAAGGTACAGGAGTTGTTATAGCCCCTTTGCTTATTTACTAATAAACTTCTTCAATGTCTTAATATCACTCCTTATCACATCAATACCAGACTGCCAGAATTCTGGCTTTGTTATGTCTATATCAATACTCTTGAATATCTGCTCTGGGGTACTGCTACCTCCAGCAGATAGGAATTTATCTATCTCTTCTATATAATCATTATCTTTCTTGTATTTCTCAAACAATGCATTACTAATGAGTTGTCCAAAAGCATATGAATATACATAGAAATATCTACGGAAGTGCCCAATATGCACAAATGAGTAACCATCAAGCTCGCTAACTGCTACATCCTTGCCTAAGTATGCCTGCAGGTGCTTGGTTAGTAATTGTGCTATCTCCTCTTTAGTCACCCAGCCCCTCTCTCTTATGGTAGTGTGCAATTCTAATTCAAAGTTGAAGAATGCAACTTGCCTAAAGATTGTGGCAATGTCATCTTGTATCTTATCGTGCAAGGCTACGACCTTCTCCTTATCGCTTAATGTTGCAAATATCTTATCAAATACCACCCTCTCGAAGAATGTACTAGCCGTCTCAGCGACTGCTGTTGAGTAATCTTGGTACACTATGCTCTGTTGTTTAGAGCGCTCAGTATGCACTGCATGCCCCATCTCATGAGCTAGTGTGTACAGGGAGTTTAAGTCGTCAGTATGGTTAAGTAGTAGCATCGTTGGAGTATTTACTCCACCAGAGCAATATGCACCACCACTCTTGCCTGCCTTAGGGTATACATCTACCTGCCCATTGTCTATTATCCTATCAAATATCTCTCCATAAGTATCACTAATGCCATAGAATGACTCACTCACTATATTTGCGGCTTCTGTGAAGCTTATCTTCTTATTACTCTTACCAACCTTCGCTGCTCTGTCTGCATATTGCATATCAGGGATATCTAGCATCTCCTTCTTTATTTTATAGAATTGATGCACTAGATTGAAGTTGTCTGTCACTACCTTTGTAAGAGCTAGGACACTATTGGGCGTATTCTCATATCCCATAATTGTTGCATCATATGGATTCTTGAAGCCTCTTAGCTCGTCACTGGTCTTCTTGCTGGTATACAATGCATTAATCTCACTCTCTGGAAATTCGCTAATACTCTTGAGCTTCTGCATTATTGCCTTATTCCAGGCTCTGCGCTTGGTCTTACTTGTCATATATTGAGTACTGCTTAGTGCCTCATTTATAGGCATTTTCTCTCCGCCGAGCTTTACTATTTGCTTATTGACTAGTTTATCAACTCCTGAGCTCCACAATGACGAGCGTGGAGCCGAGGTGAGCGCAAGGATTCTTTCCTCACTCTCACTGAGAGTATGCTTACCGCTTAAGAATAATCTCTGGAGATAGTATTTATACTTCTTAAGGATACTGCTCTTTAAGAATATTTGCTGCTGCTGCTTATCTACTTTAGATAATCTATTCTCGAAGAACATTACCTTAGTGCCTGCCTTAGTCAGTCTGTCTTCTAGGCGCATTAACATCGCATCTGCATCTGCCCTAGATCCATCTAGCTCTCGCAAGTAATATGCATAATACAGAGCCTTATCTCCAAGAGACTTACTCAGGTTCTCATATTTATCTAATGTATTTAATAAGGACTGGGGCTTATTCAGCCAGTCTTGTGTATTATTAAAGTCTTTATTGAATTTATTATAAGCCCTCTCAGTGCTCTTAACATCATTAACAATACGCTTGTCATCAAGAGAGTTGTATAAGAGTGATAAGTCCCACTCTGTCTTCATAATTATACCTTTGTTATCTTTACTAATGTATAGGGTTGCCTGTGTCCAATCTTGCGGAAGTGGCGACTCTTAGCGCGGAAGCGGATTACATGCAATTTCTTGTCTCTGTCATCTGCTACTAGCTCTGCCTCTACCTTAGCACTCTTAATCTCTGGAGTACCAACTACCGTAGTCTTGCCATCGTCTGTAAGTAATACCTTATCAAATGTTATCTTGTCTCCTTCTTTTCTCTTAGAGTCTCCTGGCATCTTCTCTACCTTGAGCAAGTCTCCATTGCGGACTACATATTGCTTGCCTCCTGTTGCAATAACAGCGAAATTATTTGTATCTTTCTCTACCATAATGGCGCTATGATACTAGAAAATTGATAAATTGCAACTAAAATTGCATCATTAAGAAACCTAACGATAGATATCATGACTACCTACTACTAAGAGTATTACATCCTCCTTTGAGGCTCCATATTCAAATGATATTCTATACTTCCTGTCTATGGAGAATGCATATGAGCCTTTAAATTTTCCTTTTAGTTTATGTACTTCTAAAGACTGATGATTCTGCAATATTTTAAACTCTTCTATCTTTTCCTCTACTCTATCCTTTAAGTCCTCATTTAAGGTATTAAACATTTTTAAGAATTTCTTTGTATATGATATCTCTATCATACTTAGGATACGGCCTTGGCAAGCTCTCTTAGGTCACCTTTGTATACCTTACCTTGCATTACGTCCATACGCGCCCCAACTATGTCCTTTAGAGCCTCATCTTCACGCATATTGTAGAGAGCTTGACGCACTACTTGAGCCTTATTATCAGCCTTGCGTGATGCGATCATATCGTCTATAAATTGTATTAATGTATTATCTACAGGTATTGAAAGTGTACTCATTTTAAATTAATTATATGATAACTTCTTATTAAGATATCATACTATATCTGACAGTCAAGCAGAATTTTCTCATATTACCTTAGTATCCCTGTCTTGGTTGTGCATTGTCTTGCGATTCTGTATTGCCAGCTATTGTAGTAGTTATTAAGATAATTGCGAAGCTCGTCGCGATTATGACAGTGAAGCCAAATAAAAAGCGGAAGAATGAGTCTGTAAATAATTTATTAATTTCCTTCATCCAATTCATTCTTTGTATTATACACTAGTTTTATAATAATTAATTAAACCAAATATCTCCTGTCTCACCA
>CAZGTE010000040.1:0-4435 GCA_964528515.1 uncultured Candidatus Saccharibacteria bacterium | reverse complement strand
CGGTGATATAGATGGTGACGGCCAATTCAATTTGAAAGATGTTGCATTGCAATTACGGGAAAATAAAAACAATGAATGGACCCCACTTGAAGAAGATGGTGATTTTAGGAGTGACGAATGTATTGATCTGCTTAAAAAGTCTGACATAGTAGTAACCAATCCACCATTTAGCTTGTTTATACCATATATTAAGCAAATTTCTGATTATAAAAAGAAATTTTTAATTATAGGAAATCTAAACGCAATTACTTATAAAGAAGTTTTTCCTTTGTTGAGAGATAATAAAATATGGCTCGGGCCAAGTATTACGAGTGGCGATAGAGAATTTGAAATTCCTGAAAGTGTTGTGGATATGGAAAAATTTACAGGTGAAATTAGAGATGGTAAATATTATCAAAAAGTTGTTGGTGTGAGATGGTATACAAATCTTGATCATGGAAGACGCCACCAAAAACTTAATTTTATGACAAAAGACGATAATTTGAAATTCAATCCAAAAATTAAAGAAAAGAATGCGTATGTTAAGTACGATAATTATAACGTAATTGAAATACCTTTTGTTAAAAATATACCGAGTGATTATGATGGAATTATGGGTGTTCCAATAAGTTTTCTTGATAAATATAATCCTGAACAGTTTGAGATTTTAGGAGCAACACAAAGAGGGTGTCACGATGAGGTGCCAGATACAAAAAAGTATGACGACTATTGGGAAGTTAGACAAAATGGAGAAAAGACTGGTTCTTCTGGTGGAAAAACAAATGAAAATGCAAATTTGGTTGGTAATAACGGGAAAAAGAATTATTTTATAAATAAAAAAGGAAGAATAATCCAGTCAGCATATCAAAGAATTTTTATTAAGCACAAGAAAAAATAATATGAAAACAAAATTAAAAACTGAAATAACAATCAAGGAAATCTGTGAAGGTTTCGTATATAACGAACTTGAAGGAAGGGGGTTGTTTGGACTTGCTGGCAAACTTACGATTCAGCCAGAATATCAAAGAAATTATATTTATGCTGACGGTAAAAAAGATGTTGCCGTTATAGATTCAATTTTGAAAGGTTATCCACTTGGATTAATTTATTTTAATAAAGTTAATGAAGACAAATTTGAAGTTTTAGATGGTCAACAGCGTATTACAAGTTTTGGAAGATTTGTCTCAGATAAATTTGCGATAAAAGATGAAAATGGAATGGAGCAGATTTTTAGCGGTATCGCAAAAGATAAACAAGTAAAGATTCTAAATACAAAGCTACTGATTTATGAATGTGAAGGAGAAGAAAGCGAAATTAAAGAATGGTTTAAGACGATTAACATTGCAGGTGTTCCACTTAATGAGCAGGAGCTACTTAATGCCGTTTATTCTGGACCTTTTGTGACCTTATGTAAAGAAGAATTTAGTAATAGTCAAAATGCAAATATTCAAAAATGGAGTGCGTATATAAAAGGTAGTGCAAACAGGCAAGAATTTTTACAGAGAGCACTTGATTGGGTAAGTAAAGGTGATGTTGGTGATTACATGAGTCGACATCGTTATAGCGACAATATTACAGAAGTAAAAACATATTTTGATACTGTTATTGATTGGGTTTCTAGTGTATTTATAGATGTTGAGAGTGAAATGCGTGGTTTGGAATGGGGGCGAATGTATGAGGAATGCCATAAAAAAGCCTACGATCCAAAAAAAGTGTCAGAAGAAGTTCACAAATTATATGCTGATCCGTATGTAAAAAATCGCAAAGGTGTCTTTGAATTTATTCTAGATGGTTCAACAGATACAAAATTGCTAAATGTACGAGTCTTTGACGAAGCAACTAAAAAATCAGTTTACGCAAAACAGACAGAAGTTGCAAAAAAGAAAAATAAATCAAATTGTTCTCATTGTACTATTGGGCACGATTCTAACAAAGAAAAAATTTGGGGATTTTCTGATATGGATGCTGATCATGTAGCTGCTTGGAGTAAAGGCGGTGCGACAGATATAAAAAATTGTGAGATGTTGTGCAAGACACATAATCGAGCGAAAGGTAATCGGTAATAATGAATAACAATTTTTTTTGATATATTATTATAAATAAAAAGCCTACCTATAAGAATTTGTAGACTTTTTATTGTAGACACTAGGGTAATTGATTATCCAGTGTTACAAGACTCAGAACAATAATAACATCCATCTATTAAAGATGCATTATTCGGATATTTGTTTTTAGCAAAGGTAACTGCTTGATTACAAAAATCAAAGTAGCCAAGATCAATCCTGTTTTTCACCAATGGTAGATGAGTACAAGTATCTTCATTATGTACTTCGTAGTTATTGCCACTATCTGAATCCTGTATATTTTTATTTATAATGTATTTACTCATATATTTATATCTTGAGTTAATAATCCCACCTAAACTTGCCGACCTTATTGCCAGAGAGGACAATCGGTTATAGATGCATCATGCGCACTTGTTGCTTACGTTAGTTTGTTGCAACATTTTCACTTGATAACGTAATTATAACATTTACATAGTATATGTCCAACTTATCCACACTTATGTTTACAATCCTGACATATTATGGTATATAGGTATATAATATGATTATGAGTAAGTCAAATAAGCAAGAATATGGTAAGATTATTAGGAGAGTGAGAGATGGATCTGGTATGTCTCAAGCAAGTGTGGCCAAGTACATTGGCATGAGCCGTACATCATACATTGCCGTAGAGCAAGGCAAGAGAGAGCTCACCCTCAGTGAGGTAGTGCAAGCTGGTGAATTATTTAATATTGAGATTGATGAGATGCTGCCTACTAAACACGGTAAGAATATTGAGAAGTACAAACAGATGCTGTTCTTCATCATGCGCTCTATTGGTAAGCCTGTAGCTAAGACTAAACTTGCTAAGCTATTGTATCTGGCTGACTTTGCTTGGTTCTATAACACATATGACAGTATGAGCGGTATGACATATCGTAAGATGACACACGGCCCTGTGCCAAACGACTACTTCTCAATACTAGGTGAGCTAGAGGAGAGGAAGCTACTTAACAAGACTAATTTTAACAAAGCAGAACTGTATAGTGAGTCTATGGCTGGTAAGTCTGTAAGTGATGGGTTACTAAACAAAGAAGAGAAAGTGTTAATGAAGAAGATCGTAAAGAAGTGGGCAGACAAAAGTACGGATGAGATTGTGGGATTTACTCATAATCAACTTCCATACTTGTTTGCTGATAGTTGGCAAGATATACCATATGAATTGATAATCCAAGAAGATCCTAAAAATGTCTACTAATAGTAAGTATAAGGTTGTCTTAGAGGATTATGCAGCTAAGCATTTTTTATTTAAAAAATATTCGAAGAAGAAGTTAAGATCAGTCTTTGAGAAGCCCAAGAGGTCACTTTTCTTAATTATTGAGAAAGTAGACCTGGCTATTAAGACCAATATAGTGGATGTCATTACTGATAAGCACGCTGATATTGTGATTTGTAAGGTAGAGTTTAAAATTTACCCTAAAGATAGTCCTAAAAAATCTGGCAACAGATGTATAGTTGCTCAAGACAAGAGTCGTAATGAAGTGAGGATCTTATTTGCGTATCATAAGAGTGATATTAAAGGCGCACATGAGACTCTGTGGTGGAAGAGGATTGTTAAAGATCAATATCCAGTGTATAAAGATTTATTATAGCCTATATACAATCCACTATCTTTTATTGAGTATAAGACATATACATAGTATATTCTTATATTCTGATTGACGCAGTTAATGTATACGAGTAACCATGTACACTAACCGCGTTTGGCGTGGTGATCCTACGGGGAGTCGAACCCCGATTTCCGCCGTGAGAGGGCGATGTACTAACCATTATACGATAGGACCAATATTTACTATAAACTACGACACATAAGACTATCTTATGTGTCGATATTATACACATTTTTAGATAAAAATAAACTGACTTCTTAATCTTATGGTGTGCTATAATTGTAATTATGAAATTTGGACTTAATAACCTTTTCAAAAAAAAGAACAAGGACACTGTAATATTCCAAGTCTGTGAAGATTTTGTAGAGGTGGGTGTAATAAGAGCACTTGACCGTGATACTGTAAGTGGGTCAATGTTAGTGGAGCAATTGTACTCTGGTCGTCTACCGCGAGTAAAATTGAGTAAAAAGACAGAGAAGAAGTTATTTGATGACTTGGCAAGGCAAGTAGAGAAGCTCGCAGATACAGTAATGATCGCGGAAGAGCTAAAGCTTAGAGACTTCTCTATAGGAAATACTAAGATAGTATGTATATTAGCAGACTCATTATCTGTCAGTGCAGATGTAACTCACTCTATCAAATTAAAGAAACAAACAAAGATAACCACAGAATTATTAAAGAAGGTCTTACAAGAAGGAGAAGTAGTCAAAGATAATATAGGTAATGTGGAAGATGACTATG
>CAZGTE010000039.1:0-4727 GCA_964528515.1 uncultured Candidatus Saccharibacteria bacterium | reverse complement strand
AACTCTTGAGTAGTTATGATACAATTATTAATAATGAGACATATTAAATCTAAACCAAGTAAGTTTCTATACATAGTTATAACTGTGTGGATATTTGTAATTACTCTATCAATCTTAAATTTTACAGGCCTCGTACCATATTATATAGACGGCTCACCCAGTAAGGCAGATTTAATAGCAATAGAAGAGAGTAGACTAGAGCAAATAGCAATAGAAGAAGAGGAAAGACTAAAACCTATAGAGGTGCGTGTAAAATTACCTACGCGCATAGTCATACCAATATTAGGCAAGGACTTACCCATATCTAATCCAAATACAACCAATATAGAGGAATTAGATAAAGAATTACTTAATGCCGTGGTGCGTTATCCTGGGTCTGGGACTCTTGGCAGAGATGGTAATATGCTTATATTCGGACACTCTTCAGGTCTCCGTAATATACAGAATGAAATGTTTAAGGCATTTAATGGTATTGAGACTCTTAGTGCTGGCAACTTTATTAATCTTATTAGTGATGGTATAGAATATGTATATGCTGTAAGTAATATAGAACATGAGAAGGCTTCTAATGTTACTGTAGAGTTTGTCACTGATCCAGGAGTTAAGCAGATAACGCTTACTACCTGTAATACATTTGGCGCGAAGGAAGACAGGTGGATAATTACAGCAGACTTCGTCGGTAGTCATCCAGTGGAGTAGTACAATTTATTGACAATGTATGTGAATAGTATACAATGTATACATGCAACTTAGTGAGATGATTATTCAATGGAGTTCAATTAAAAATAATTGGTTGAAAGAAAATCGACAAATTACATTTGAAGAAATTGAGATAATGTTATTACAAGGTGATTATATAGAGATAAGGACAAACCCTAGTGATAAATATCCAAATCAATATCTAGTTTTATTAAAGGTGGTTGATTATATATGTGTTGTACCATTTGTAATAAATAAAACAGAAAATATAATTTTCTTAAAAACTATATATAAAAGTAGGAAATATAATAAATCTTTAATAAAAAATAATTAAAATAATATGACTAAATCAAATGCAATAAAATATTTTGACAAAGAGGAGCAAGACTTAATAGAATCTATAGAGTCTACTAAAATAGAGGAAGACCCAATCCTTGCCAAGAGTAAACAGATGAAGATATCTAACATGCTTCAGTCAGCAGTGCATAATACTCATGCTAAGCGTAAGAGTGTCAATTTGCGTATACAAGAGAGAGATTTATTTAACTTTAAGGTTCGAGCAGCACAAGAGGGCATGCCATATCAGACTTTGATGTCATCTATATTACACAAATACATTTCAACAACCCCTTGACTTCTGTAACAATCTATGGTTGTATATTTAGTATAAAACATTATTTATTAACAATAATTTAAATTAAGTGTGCGTATGATTAATTCAATTTCTTTTAGTAACTCCGTTAAGGGATCAATAGCTGTAGCTATTATTGCAATATTAGGTTTCTCTAGCATTGCTAGTGCTAGTAGCGCTACCTTAGTTCCAAGTTGTGAAATAAACATCACTCCATCAACAATCACTAGTGCACAGAGCGCCACTCTCAAGTGGGACTCTACTGCAGGTGCAATCTTTGCCAACTTAGACAATGGTGTAGGAGCTATTGCTCCAGACGGAGAGATGATAGTCTCACCTAGTAAGTCTACAGTGTACACAATGCGCTCTTGGAACTCTCAAGGAGAGGGTGGATACTGCTCTGTTGCTGTTACAGTAGATGGAATAGGACTTATGGGAAGTGTACAACCGACAATAACACTACAGACAATTGCAATACACCCAGCACTCAGAAGTGTAACACTAGGCAATGTACCTCATACTGGAACTACTGAGAATATTGTATATATACTGTTCTTATTCTCACTACTACTTACGGCAGGGTATGTATTTACTACCCAGCGAAAGACGGTATTTGTCTAATTCCTAACCTAGGTAATACACACAACTCTTGACAAGAGTATAGTATAATGGTATAATATCATTATGAATAAAAACATAAAAAGTGTAGCATTTGGTATTATTTTAATGGTTTCTTACATAACCCTCTTTCCTGATGTAAGTAGTGCGCAGGTAGATATATTAAATAACAATGTTAATAATAATATTAATAACAATACTGCTACTGTAAGATCATCAGCTCCAGCGCCAATTATATATGCTGGTACTCTAGCAGATCAGACTCGTGGTAATTATAATTATACAAATCTAAATAATATAGCATATAGAAATCTACCTACAGTACATCAACACACTCAACCAATTGTGCAAAGGGTAGCAAGATGTACAACTTGTACACATTCATCATACAGGCTCGTTAATCATAATAGATGCGGAGCAGTGATAACGATAGAAGATACTCAAATGCCCAAGCCTATCTGCTCTCTTGCTCCATCAATTACTCCTAGTGGAGCTATAGAGCTTCAGTGGGTTACTGTTGGAGCGACAATTGCCTTCATAGACAGTGGTATAGGACATGTAAATACTATTAGTGGTAGCAGGGTAGTCACTCCCACTAAGGATACTGCATACAATATGACAGTACTTAATGATGCTGGCATAGCTGGCTCCTGCGGAGCAGTGATTAATGTTAAGGTTGCTGTAGATACAATTAATCCAGTAAGCCAAATTAATCCAGTAGACACATCAGGCTCAGTGAACCCAAGTCAATTAGTAGACCAGTCAGATCCTAATACTGGCACAGGTGGATTATTCGGAGATGCCTTCAGGTCAATTGCAATACCAATAGGGATTGTATTTCTAATACTTATAGTTCTACTGATATTCATAATGAGCAAGGTCAAGGGGAGTAAGTAGTAGATTTTTATGTTATTATACACAACATGGTTCAGAAAGAATACAAAGTAGAATATTCTCTAGATAAAGATACTGGGCAGATAATAGCTGTAGTACCAGAACTTAATTCAGTTTCATCTTTTGGAGCATCTTTTGCTGAGGCAGAATCAAATATAAAAGACGCCGCTACAGGGTATCTTGAAGTGTTGCAGAAGCGCAAATTAGCATATCCAAAACCATCAAAAACAGCGGGTACATATTTACGATTATTCATACCAGAATTTGTATCTGTATAATATTAAATTATGGTAAGGCTATTACCTATTACACCAAGAAAGTGTATTAAAAAGTTAAGGAAAGCAAGATTCTCTAAGACGCATCAGAGAGGTAGTCATGCATACTATAGTAATAAAGTACTACCCGTATTCATAATGAGCAAGGTCAAGGGGAGTAAGTAAGATTCTTGTATATTTGTGGTATAATTTATAAATGAAAGAGAGTTTAGATAATCCAAATAATCCAAAAAATAATCAAAGTCGTAGAGAGTTCTTGAAGGGAGTTGTAGGTGTCGCGGCTACACCATCATTACTTGCTACGCCAGTATATGGACATCATACAGAGTCGCAATCAAGAGAGATTGTGCCAGAGCCATTAGAATGGGAGGGTATTGTGCCAAATGATGTTCACTTCAAGTAATATAAGTGATGGTAGAGATACTCCAGAAGGCAAGTTTGATATTACTCGCCAAGAGGGCGAGAACTACTCATCAGGAGAGTTCCCAAGTAGTGATCCTAATTTACCAAATATGCCGTGGTCGAGCTTCTTTGAGGCGCCTCGTGGTATAGCTATTCATGGTAGTCTGAACTTCATAACTAGGAAAAGAGATGGTAAAGATGTTGATTTTCTACGCTTGGATAACTCGCATGGGTGTGTAAATGTGCTTAAAGATGACGCTCGCTTGGTATGGGAAACATTAACAATTGGAAACAAGGTAGTAGTGTTACCGTAGAAAATAGTATAAAAGCTTGACAGATAGCAATTAATATGCTATAGTATGCAAGTTCAAGAGGAGAAGGTAGTGAGAACTATTAATCTTGAACTGTTCTTTAACATCTTAATTTGTTATATGGCTAGAGTAGTAGTTTTGATAGTTTGTAGGGTTTGTCCGTAGAGGTGATTTAATAAATAAGTCACTTGTACGGACAACACCCTGCCTGCACATTATGTGCGAAGTGGGTTTTTCTACAGGAGAAATATCATGAAAAAATTTACAATCGCCGCCGTCGCCGCCGTCACCCTCGCCATCGCCGCACCGGCGATGGCGAGGGTGACCTCACCTATTTCTACTATAGTAGAGAGGGGAGAAGGGCTCCAGCAGTGTCTCTTGGACCTGGGCCTCGTTGAGGCCCAGGAAGGGCTGGTCCAAGGACCAGCCCGAGAAAGGGTAAAAGATATAGGAAAAGAGTTCGGATTTGTGCTTCTTTGGAGCACAAATGGAACTCTAATAGAAATCTACCCGTGGGTGGTAAACTCACGAGTAAGGGATCCAGAGGTTATAAACTGCTTCTGGACTTGGGGGTTCCAGAGGCGGTAAAAACTAAAAACTAAATTAAGATGAAGGGCGGAATAATACTCAGTATTATTCCGCCCTTTTTATATAAAATGCTTGACAATAGATATTATCTATGGTACTATGTAAATATAAGAGGATTATCAATAGGAAATTATAAAAAACAAACATGAAAAATATTATTAATGCAAAAGGAGTAACACTTAATTTAGTACTTATCGCAAGTATGGTATTAGGTGTATCTAATATAGCCTTTGCTGGAAGTTTCCCTGGAGACAGTGGAAGTACAAACTTCAGATCAACACCAAGTACTGGAAGTACAAACTTCAGATC
>CAZGTE010000038.1:2691-4879 GCA_964528515.1 uncultured Candidatus Saccharibacteria bacterium | reverse complement strand
TAGCAACAGCATCTCCACCACTATTAAGATATTTATATGGGGCAATTTGTTCTTTATCATTATCAAGAGCCTCCTCAATGCCTTGCCTATATGCACGGCGAATTTCTGTATTAATATGCACTATACTAATACCAGAGGCTATTGCATTAGTAAAGTCATTGTCAGACAATCCTGAACCTCCATGCAAGACTAGAGTAGTCTCTGGTAGCATATTGGCAATCTTATTAATTCTATCAATATCAAGTTCGGGATTATCTCTACCTTTTAGCATTCCATGAAGATTACCCACGCTTGGTGCCAACATATCCACACCTGTCTTCTCTATAAAATCTCTTGCCTGCTCACTGGTCGTCATCATCTCTCCGGCATCTTGTGGCACGCTTTCAAGCATACGACTAGAGCTACCAATATAGCCAAGCTCACCCTCGACCAAAATGCTAGCATTTTGATCTATAACATACTCTACAACCTCACTAGTCTTCTTAATATTCTCTTCAAGTGAGAGCTTACTCCCATCAAACATCACAGAGTCGAAGCCTGCATCAATTGCCTCTTTACAATCCTCCACAGTATGCCCGTGATCAAGATTTAAGTATACCTCATTACCCTTCTCTTGCTCAGCTCGTACCAGTGCCACTGCATTATGTATACCGATGAAATTCTTCTCGCCTTCAGATACTCCAATAATTACTGGTACTCTTAGCTCACTAGCAGAATCTACAATTGCATTAAATTGTGTGGAGTCAGAGATATTAAAGTGCCCAATGGCAATATTATCTCTTTTAGCATCTTGCAGTACCTCTCTTAGATTTCTCATGTTATAATTATACCATATGAATATAACAAAAGAGCAATTAGACTTCGTAGCAATAGGAGACATTACCACGGACGCATTTATACAGCTTGATACTGGTGCCAATGTGTCTACTGATGAGAATGGTCGCGAGAATCTCTGTGTCAACTTCGGAGATAAGATAGAGTACGAAGATGTCACTGTAGTCAAGGCTGTTGGCAATAGCCCCAATGCAGCAGTGAGCGCCAAGCGTCTCGGTCTTAGTACAGGATTAGTTACAAATGTTGGAGACGACGATAATGGCAATGACAATATAGAGCAATTAAGAAGTGAAGGTATCTCTACAGAATTTGTAACAATACAAAAGGGACAAAAGACTAACTATCATTATGTACTCCGTCATGGTGCAGAGCGCACAATATTAATCAAGCATTATAAGTATGATTATAATCTTCCACAATTCAATACACCACCTAAGTGGCTATACTTCTCCTCTGTAGGTGAAGATTCTATGGATTATCATCACGAGATATCGGAGTTTGTAAAGAACAATCCAAATACAAAACTCGCCTTCCAGCCTGGCACATTCCAGATTAAACTCGGCTTCAAGACTCTTAAAGAGCTATATGCCGTCACTGAAGTATTCTTCTGCAATAAACAAGAGGCTCAACGAATATTAAAGACTGATGAGCAAGATATGCTCACACTCCTTACAGAGTTTCGCAAATTAGGCCCGAGAATTGCCATAATCACAGACGGACCCAGTGGTGCATATGCTCAGAGTAATGAGGGATCTTGGCATATGCCAATGTACCCAGACCCTAAGCCGCCAGTAGACCGCACCGGAGCTGGAGACTCATTCAGCTCTACTGTCACCTCAATGCTCGCTCTTGGTATGAGCTTGCCCGAGGCACTTATGCGAGGACCCATTAACTCTATGAGCGTAGTTCAACACATCGGTGCTCAAGAGGGATTGTTATCAACAGGTGTTATAGAAGAGCACTTGGCAAATGCACCAGAGAGTTATATAATAGAGAAGTTATAAGTTGCTAGTTTATAGTTATTAGTAACATATATTATAAATTATAAAAATCATTATGAAATTTCTACAACTACAAACTAACAACTACAAACTACAAACTAATCAAAAGGGTTTTACTCTTATAGAGCTATTAGTGGTAATAGCTATTATTGGTATGCTTAGCTCTGTAATACTAGCATCTATGAATACTGCTAGGACGAATGCCCGCGATGTAAAGCGTATGGCAGATGTTAAGGCTATACAGACAGCTCTAGAGATGTACTACAGTTCTAACAATACCTACCCTGTAGCAGCTGCTCCAATACCAATAACTGAGGCGAGTGTACTAGGAGCATTAACGCCAAACTATATAC
>CAZGTE010000038.1:0-2591 GCA_964528515.1 uncultured Candidatus Saccharibacteria bacterium | reverse complement strand
TCCTCCAAGACCTCCTGCTACTTGGTGCGTCTCTGCCGTCACTACTGCTCCAGCTTTCTTGGCAACATCTATTATAGTTTTATTGTCTAATGGCTTAACTGTAGCACTATTAACTACTATAGTACCTATACCCTCTTGCTCTAGAAGCTTAGCCGCAAGTAAAGACTGGTGTACCATTGGGCCTATAGCAATAATAGCTACGCTATTATTGCCTGAGTTTTTAGTTTTTAGTTTACAGTTTTTAGTACTACCAACTAACAACTCCAAGCTATCAACTGCACAAGTGCTGTCATACAGCACTTGTGCCTTACCTATCTCAAAAGGTGTGTCTTTAGTGGTTACTAATGGAGTCTTCTCTCTAGCTAATCGTAGATATGCTGGCTTGCCACTTTTTGCTATTGCAAGAGTTGCCTTATTTGCCTCTATTGCATCACAAGGCACTATTACTTCCATATTTGGCACAACTCTCATAAGTGCGATATCTTCTATCGCTTGATGCGTACCACCATCTGGCCCTACAGAGATACCGGCATGAGAGCCTATAATCTTCACTGGTACATCATTATAGCAAACAGTAGTGCGTATCTGCTCCCAATTACGCCCAGGATTAAACATTGCATAAGAGCTCACAAATGGAACCTTACCCATAGAGGCAAGCCCCGCTCCACAACTCACCATATGTTGCTCAGTAATTCCTACTTGTATAAACCTCTCTGGGAATTCTTTAGCGAATAGATGCATTCGTGTACTCTCAGTGAGGTCGGCACAGAGCCCTACTACATTCTCATCAAGTCTCCCTGCCTCAAGCAGTCCCTCACCGAAGCCATCACGCAATGGTACTTGCTGGGCGTCAGACTCAAACAATTCTGTATTTAATTTTAAATTTTTATTTAACATGATCAATTAGTTTTTAATTTATAAATTTATAATTTTTAAACAATGTCAAATTATCCAATTTTTAATTCATTAAAGTAATTTAACATTAAAAATTGTTTAAAAATTCTAAATTAGCATAGCGAATAAATTAAAAATTATTCTGCAACTCTTTAGTAAATCTCTGACTCTCTTCCTTACTCGGCGCCTTCCCATGCCACCTATAGTCCCATTCTATCTCCTTAATCCCCTTGCCTGAGACAGTATTAGCGATTATTATACTTGGCTTATCTTTCATTAGTTTAGCATTCTCTATGGCTGTATTAAGCTCTAGGAAGTTATGTCCATCTACCTCTTGCACATACCAATTGAAGCTCTCCCACTTGGATTTTAATGGTTCAAGTGGCATCACATCATCTGTATTTCCATCTATTTGTATATGATTACGGTCTATTATCCCTATTAGATTACCAAGTTGTTCTTTACCAGCATGCAAGGCAGCTTCCCACACTTGCCCCTCATTAAGCTCCCCATCACCCATAAGGCAGTAGAAAAACTTACTTGAATATGCATCAGAGTCTACCTGTGGTGAGCTTGTCGAATCTATCCTGTCAGCAAGAGCCATTCCCACAGCTTGCGAGAGTCCCGAGCCCAGTGGTCCTGAGCTTGCCTCTATGCCTGGCAGAGCTTCTCTGTGTGGATGTCCTTGTAGTCTACTACCGAACTTCCTTAATGTTTGTAATTCGCTAATATCGAAGTAGCCAGAGCGAGCCATCACGGCATATTGTACAGGGCAGATATGACCATTACTTAGTATTAGTCTATCTCTATCCTGCCAATTAGGGTCTTTAGGATTGTGCTTGAGCGTATGGAAATATAATAGTGTAAATACATCAGCCATTCCTAGTGATCCTGCAGTATGTCCACTCCCAGCCTCTGTGAGCATACTTATAACATCTTGCCTAACCACATTAGCCTGAGTCTCTAATTCTGTTACATTTATTCTATTGTCCATATTCCTTATTGATTCATTGGATGATCTGGACTATTGATATCAATAGTTGCTACATCTCCTCCACCACTTGTAAGAACTACAAACATTACTACCACGGCCAAGGCAGTAAATATTAACAGTACTTTGGGTACCTGTCTCTCACTTTTTGCTAATCCTGTCTTTAATACTAACTTTGTAATAAATGATTGATTATTCATAATTTTATATATTTATTATTAATTACTTATAGTATATCATTTTTTTCAATCCTTCGCTCGTGTCTATCCACAGCACTATATTCAGTCTCTAGCCAGAGCGTCACTACCTCTTTAGCCTCATTCATAGAGATAAACCTTGCTCCAAGACTCAATACATTTGCATTATTATGCTGACGACTTAAGATAATAATGTCTTGAATTGGGTTTTTATTACTCATTTCGCTCGTATCGTTGTTACTGTCCACTATCAACTTTAGACTATCAACTTGTGGTTTACCATAGTAAACCACAGCTCTAACGCCACTATACCTATTAGCCACTATTGCCTCACCTTGTCCTGAGCCACCGAGTATTATTGCCATCACCTCTCCATGACTCTCACTCACTGCCTTAGCAGCCTTATGCACGAAGTCTGGATAATCGTCGTCAGAATTTAGTTCATAGGCACCACAATCTTCTACTTCATATCCTAGCTCATCTCGAACAAATTTAATAAGCTCCTCCTT
>CAZGTE010000037.1:0-4987 GCA_964528515.1 uncultured Candidatus Saccharibacteria bacterium | reverse complement strand
AAGCTTGCATTTAGCGCTTAGGTACTGTATAATTTTCCTCATTATGGTATTAACAAAAAGAGTAAAGACAGCAGCTATTAAAAAGGCTCAGAAGAATGACAAAGACACCGGTTCATCTCAGGTGCAGGTTTCAGTACTATCTAAGCAGATAGACAAGCTTGCTATTCACTTAAAAGGTAATCACAAGGACAATCACTCACGAAAAGGACTATTGCAGATGGTAGCAGACCGCCGCAAGCACCTTAAATACATTGAGAATAAGGACTCAAATACATATACAGAGCTTACAAAAGCCCTAGGACTTAAAAAATAATTAACTTACTATTATGACAGTTACAAAACATCCGCAACAAAGAGTTGCGGTATTTATAGACACACAGAACTTATACCACAGTGCTAAGAACTTATATGGCGCTAAGGTCAATTTCAAGAACTTATTAGAGGAGGCCGTAGCAGGAAGACAGCTTATCAGAGCCAAAGCTTATGTGGTAAACACAGAGAGTGGGGAGGAGAGCCCATTCTTCGAGGCTCTTGAAAAACTAGGTATAGAGATAAAGACAAAGGACATACAGGTCTTCCACGGAGGAGCTAAGAAAGCTGATTGGGATGTAGGACTAGCAATAGACGCTATAACAGTAGCACCCAAGCTAGATACTGTAGTCTTAGTAAGTGGTGATGGCGATTTTGTTCCAATGGTAGAATACTTGCAAGTGCACAGTGGTTGCCAAGTAGAGGTTATGAGCTTTGGAAGGAGTAGCTCACATATGCTTCGCGAGGTCGCAGACGAATTCATAGATATGGATGAAGATAAGAAGAAGTACTTGATAGGAGGGAGGGGACCACGAAGAAGCTCGACAATTCGCCGTAGACCAGCAACTAAGAAGTAAGTGCCGAATCTCTACATAAACAGCCCACTCAAATACTGATGTGCAGGAACAACTTGCACATTACCATCTTGCCTTGCATTGCGAAGATTTTTAACGACTTGTACAGATTTACCTACCTTATATCTATTAGAAAAATAGAGTAAATTCTTACTTATTTTATGAGTACTTAATTTTACCTCTACAAGTTCATCTATGTCACCATCTGTATTTATAAGTACAAAATCAACTTCTTTTTGCTCTTTTGTCCGTATATAATTCAGCTTATTATGCTCTCCAAGTAAATCATTTTTACTCCACACATGCTTTAGTAGACTAATTGCAACAAGATTTTCAAATATAAGTCCTTCATCAGTATCTACAAGTCCTGTATCATAGAAATATACCTTTGCCTTTTTGCCAATAGCGCGAGCTATCTTTCTACTATATGGAGGCACAAGAAAAATTATAAAGAGTGCCTCAAGGATCTCTACATATTTGCGCGCAGTAGTAGGAGACACACTGGCAATCTTAGCCAAATTTTCATAAGAGACAGGTGATCCGACCTGCTTGCGCAACGCACTTATAATAGTTTGTATTGCCTTAAAATCATATATATTTTCAAAGTCTAAAATATCTATACGAATAAGTCCGTCAAGATACTGACTACGCCAACGAGCAGTATCCACATCATTTTCTGCTAAAAATGCCTCGGGGAAGCCGCCGCGTAATAGAAGTCTGTCTAAGTCACCTTCAAATTTTGTGCCATCAATCTCCTTAAGAGAGAAGGGGAGTAAGTGGTGAGCAAAGAATCTGCCCACAAGTGAGTCTCCAGCTTGACGGAAGGTGTCCAGTCTAGCACTGCCAGTTACGAGTATCTTTAAATTATCTAGCTTTGTATCATAAAGACCTTTTAGATGATTTTTCCATTCGGGCATTTTATGAAGCTCGTCTAAAATTACAAGATCTGTATCACTTGGCCAATTATTCTCTTTAATACTTTCTCTATCTGAGATATTATCATAATTTAGATAAACTGTTTTACTAAAATGCTTAGCTATAGTATGAGCAAGCCATGTCTTACCAACTTGTCGTGGACCCACAATAAAAACCATCTTTTTATCAAGATCTTTAAGTATTTGTTCTATTTTCTGCTTATTTCTATTCATAATTTGTATTATTACTCATATATACGACTATTCTACACCATATTGGAGGAAAGTCAAGACTAATCTCCAATTCTGTGAGGTTTAGTCAATGGAGTGAGGTGGTAAAAGTGTACAAATCTGCTACAATTATACCATTACAAGTTAGAGTTTAATAACAATATAATATGGAAGCATTCCCTAAGAGCATTGTAAAGAAGGAGTATAAAATAGAGGTAGGAGGCAAGACCCTTACTGCACAATTTACTAATCTCACAGATCAGGCAAGTGGTTCTGTACTAATGCGTTATGGCAATACAGTTGTTATGGTCACAGCAGTAATGGGCAAAGAGAAGGAGGGTCAGAGCTGGTTTCCTCTCTCAGTAGAGTTTGAGGAGAAGTTCTATGCAGCAGGAGCTATAATGGGAGGAAGGTTCCGCAAGAAGGAGGGTATGCCGAGTGAGGAGGCAATACTAAGTGCTAGAGTAATAGACCGAACTATCCGTCCACTATTTGACCAATCTATGCGTCGAGATATACAAGTAATAGCCACAGTCTTAGCAATAGACACTGAAGACCCTGATGTATTAGGAGTAATAGGAGCCAGTCTCGCTCTAGGCACAAGCAACATTCCTTGGGCAGGACCAGTGAGTGCTGTGCGCATTGGTAAGAATATGAATTCTGATGAATTTATTATAAATCCAAATTATGCAGAGCGCACCAGTGATATAGAGCTACTAGACCTACTTGCCTGTGGTAAGGGAGGCAATATTAATATGGTAGAGGTAGGAGCAAAAGAGGCAAGTGAGGATCTAGTAGGAGATGCTCTTGAGCTTGCATCTAGTGAGGCTAATAAATTGCAGGAGTGGCAGATGCAGATAATAAATGAAATTGGAATAGAAAAGACAGAGGTGAAGACTCCAGTAATCAGTGACGAGCTCAAGACATTATTTACAAAGGAAGTAGAGCCGAAGATGATTGAATATGTATTCGGAGACAAGGGTGCCTATGCACTTAAGGACGAGTGGATGACCTTCTTTAAGGACATTGCTAAGGAGAATGAGCAATTAGCTAAAGAGGTGCAGAATGCCGACGACCACTTCGAGCAGATGGTAGATGCCTTAATACATACTGAGGCATTAGAGAATGACAAGCGACAAGATGGACGAGCGATGGACGAGCTGCGTCCGCTATATGCTCAAGCAGGTGGTATTAGCGAGATGATACACGGTACTGGTATATTCTACCGCGGAGGCACACATGTACTAAGCGCACTTACTCTAGGTAGTCCAGACGATGCAATGCTACTAGACACTATAGAAGAGAGAGACAGCAAGAAGAGTTATATGCATTATTACAACTTCCCTCCGTATTCAGTAGGAGAGACAGGGCGAGTAGGGGGATTCAATAGGCGAATGATAGGTCACGGCGCCTTAGCAGAGAAGGCCTTATTGCCAGTACTACCGAGCAAAGAAGACTTTCCTTATACAATACGCATAGTTAGCGAGACTATGGCAAGTAATGGATCAAGCTCGCAAGCCAGTGTATGTGGGTCTACTCTTGCACTTATGGATGCTGGAGTACCAATTAAGAGGCCAGTGGCAGGTATTGCCATGGGTATGATGAGTAGTGGTAAAGGGGGAGATAGTGACTATAAATACAAGATACTCACAGACATACAAGGTCCCGAAGACCATTTTGGAGATATGGACTTCAAGGTATCTGGAACAACAAAGGGTATCACTGCTATCCAGATGGATGTAAAGGTTGATGGAGTGCCAGTTGAAGTGCTTAGAGTTGGTATAGAGCAGGCCAAGAAGGCTCGCTTAGCAATACTAGAGACAATGACTGCAGAGATAGCAGAGCCAAGGAGTAATATTAACCCACGCGCGCCTAAGATACTCTCAATGACAATTAAAGAAGACCAAATAGGGCTAGTAATAGGTAAGGGAGGAGAGACTATCAACGGATTGAAAGAGAGTACAGGAGTGGACGAGATAACCATAGAAGACGACGGTACAATCTTCATCACAGGTAAGGGAGATAGTGTAGAGATAGCTAAGTCCAAGATTGAAGAGCTTACACATGAATATCAAGTAGGAGAGAAATTTGAAAATGCTAAGGTGGTTAAGATTCTAGACTTCGGCGCATTTGTGAGGATTGCAGATGGTACAGATGGCTTAGTACACATCTCAGAGATTGCTCCATTCCGTATCAATGATGTTAATGATGTCTTATCAGAAGGTGAAACAGTCCCTGTTATAATAAAAGAGATTAAAGAGATGCACGGCAAGCAGAAGATAGACCTCTCAATCAAAGACATTGATCCAAAATTCGCAGAGAACAAAGGACTTAAGCCACAACAAAATGGAGGAGAACAACAAAACAAAAAGTAAAGACTCTTCGGCACAACCTGAAGACAAATTCAAAGACAAGCTTAGTACTAAGTCGGCAATGCTCCATACCTATAAGCAAGATATGGAAGGATTAGTGCGCAATCGTAAGGTGTCACTAGTAAGTGCAATGGCTGCCCAGAGTGATAAGATAGACAAAGACGGAGTAGTGGCGGTAAATACTTATTCAGATACTAAGAATAGAAGAAGTGTAACCAAGTTAATGCTTATTGTGAGTGTCCTAATGTTGATACTGGGCGGTATTATAATATTTGTAGCCTACAGCGTGTATCAAACCAATCAACAGTTCCTAGAACAAGACAAGGCTAGTGCCTCATCAGACAGGAGTCTTATATTCGTAGAGCATATAGCTCGTTTTGATGCTACTGATAGATTGCCAAGAGAAATCCGTACAGAGCTAGCCAAGATGTTGGTAGGTTCACGAGCATCTCTAGGCTCTATAACTCAGATAATCCTAGAGTGGGAGCAGTGGAGCGATAGTCTAAGGGCAAATACCAAATTCAGCATCACTCAGGCACAATTAATACAACTGCTCGGACTCAATTTCTCAGATCAATTTATAAGA
>CAZGTE010000036.1:0-4993 GCA_964528515.1 uncultured Candidatus Saccharibacteria bacterium | reverse complement strand
TGTTGCGTAACATTATCTTAACAGAAACGGAGTTTTTGTTTACTTACTTTGTTCCTAGTTGAAGGTTTAATCTAAGGTGAAGTAAATAACTAGTTTGTCTGTATGGTATACTATAAAATATTATGAGTAGAGAGACAGTTAAGTATAAATTTAAATACATTGCCACTCGTGATGGTGATCAGTACGATGGAGTGATGCAAGCTCGTGACAGATTTGAAGTATATGCAAAGGTTCGCAGTGAGGGAGGGGAGATAGTGAGTGTAGATCGCACTGGCGGGTTGTCAATATTATCTCTTAGAGGAATAAGATCCATCAATGAGAAATTTAGTACAGTTAAGGAGGTTGATATAATACTATTTGCTAAGAATCTATCTGCAATGCTTGGGGCAGGGCTCTCGCTCACTAGGGCACTATCAGTGGCTAATAGGCAGACCAAGAACCCTAAACTTAGTTATATATTAAGAAGCCTAATTGCAAAGGTGCGCAAAGGTGATCCATTGTCCTCAGCCCTTGCAGAGCATCCTAAGATGTTTAAAAATCTTTTCATAGCGATGGTAAGAGCTGGTGAGGAAGGAGGTAATCTCCCAGAGTCTTTGGTATCTATCTCAATACAGATGGACAAGAGTTATAAACTGAAGAAGAGGATAAAGGGTGCAATGATATATCCAGCTATTGTAATGATGGCAATGGTCGCAATAGGCTTTCTTATGATGATTAAAGTAGTGCCAACACTTAAGGAGACATTTGATCAGGTGGGTGCAGACTTACCAGCAACTACTCAGTCCATTATAACGCTTAGTAACTTCTTAGTTGCTAATACATTTTTAAGTATAATAATAATTGTTGGATTTGTGTTAACAGTTAGATACACACTAAGAACAAAGGTGGGTAAGATGGTATTTGACGCTTTTATATTGCGTATACCAGCTATTGGCACAATAGTTAAAGAGGTTAATTCGGCAAGATTTGCTCGTACACTTAGCTCACTACTGGCGTCTGGAGTAAATATAGTAACGGCTCTTGGTATTACAGCTAAAGTAGTTCAAAATCATCATCACAAGAAAGTAATATTAAATGCTATGACTGTGGTAGAGCAAGGTGAGCCAATGAGTGTAATCTTTGGAAGAAGAGAGGATTTATACCCGCCACTTGTTAGTGAGATGATTGCTGTGGGAGAGGAGACAGGCAAGCTTAGTGATATGCTAGAGCAGGTAGCCGACTTCTATGAGACAGAGGTAGAACAGAAGACAAAGGATATGAGCACCATAATAGAGCCATTTCTTATGTTATTCATTGGTGCTGGTGTTGGCTTCTTCGCTATGGCAATGATCTCTCCAATATACTTACTTAGTGACTCTATATAATAATGGTTGCAATTACTCAATAATATAGTATATTTGCGCCCACAAGTGAGAAATATAGATAGATATGGCAACAATTAATCAATTAGTTAAAAAGAGTAGAGGCAAAGCCCGTAAAGGTAGTAATACTGTAGCTCTTCGTCGTGGCTTTAATAGCAATAAAAATCACCCAACATCATACCCATCACCATTCAAGCGAGGTGTATGTACTAAGGTGACTACTAAGACTCCAAGGAAGCCTAACTCTGCTATCCGTAAGATTGCCCGAGTGCGACTTACTAATGGTATGGAGATTACAGCATATATAC
Organism: uncultured Candidatus Saccharibacteria bacterium; assembly: GCA_964528515.1. GTDB lineage: Bacteria > Patescibacteriota > Minisyncoccia > Phycocordibacterales > UBA2100 > S139-169. The sequence goes on along the minus strand of CAZGTE010000036.1, from coordinate 3,324 downwards.
CAGGAGAGGGACACAACTTACAAGAGCACTCAATGGTGCTAGTACGCGGAGGTAGAGTTAAGGACATCGGAGTTAACTATACAGTAGTACGAGGTAAGCTTGACGCTGAAGGAGTAAGTGGACGAATGCAAAGTAGGAGTAAGTATGGCGCACGCCGACCAAAGTAGAGTAATTATAAAGGTGAATAACAATACCGCACCTAGTGCGGGAGTAATCTAAAGAAATATGAGACGACCAATAAAGAAAAAGAGAGAAGTAGTAGCAGATAGAGAGTATGATTCAATAAATGTAGCCAAGCTTATTAACTACATAATGCTAGACGGCAAGAAGAGTATAGCCCGCAAGGTAGTATATGGTGCATTTGATATAATAAAGGGTGATGACAACAAAGTTGACCCAGTAGAGATATTTGAGACAGCACTACAGAATGTAGGACCATCTATGGAGGTGCGCTCACGACGAGTTGGTGGGGCTAATTACCAAGTTCCTGTAGAGGTTCGTAAAGAGCGTAGACTATCTCTAGCCCTAAGGTGGATTATAGCAGCAGCTAAGGCTAAGAAGGGTAGCACTATGAGCCAGTACCTAGCTGAAGAACTATTGGCAGCAAGTAAGGGAGAGGGAGATGCTGTAATAAAGAAAGAGAACACGCACAAGATGGCAGAGTCTAACAAGGCATTCGCCCACTTCGCTTGGTAAGAGTGAAGTATTATTTATTAAGGTAACAATTATATTATTATGGCAAGGAATTATCCATTGAATAAGTTGAGGAACTTCGGTATTGTAGCCCATGTAGATGCAGGTAAGACCACTACAAGTGAGCGCATACTCTACTACACAGGCGAGAGTCACAAGATTGGTGAGGTGCACGATGGAGAGGCAACTACAGACTGGATGGAGCAAGAGAAAGAGCGAGGTATCACCATCACGGCTGCGGCCATCTCTTGTAACTACCAGCCATCATATACTGACGATGCTGACAAGAAGGTTACATTTAATATTATTGACACTCCTGGGCACATCGACTTTACCGCAGAGGTTAAACGCTCTATGTATGTGCTTGATGGTGCAGTGGTAGTCTTTGACGCTGCCGCTGGAGTAGAGCCACAGACAGAGACTAACTGGCGCTATGCAGACGAGGCTGGAGTGCCACGCATATGTTTCTTAAATAAGATGGATAAGCTCGGAGCGGACTTTGAAACTGCATATGCAAGCATCTTAGAGAAGTTGAGCGACAAAGCTGTTCGCTTACAGATACCAATGGGTCACGAGGAGGATCATCTAGGAGCAATAGACTTACTAAAAATGAAGGCCTATACATATGAGGGAGATATGGGAGAGAAGGTTATAGAAGGTGATATCCCCGAGCAGTACATGGCAGATGCACAGAAGTATAGAGGTGAGCTAATAGAGAAGATTGTAGAGAACAATGAGGAGATGATGGATAAGTACCTCGGAGGAGAGGAGCTTAGTTACGACGAGTTGCAGGCAGAGATGCGCAAGGAGGTGATAGCTAACAACATATTCCCTGTGATGTGTGGCTCAGCCTTTAAGAATAAGGGAGTGCAGAAGGTATTAGACGCAGTAGTAGATTATTTACCAGCACCTACTGACCTACCACCAGTTAAGGGTATTAACCCAGACAATGACGAGGAGGTAGAGCGCAAGCCAAGTGATGATGAGCCTCTTAGTGCCCTTGCATTTAAATTACAGACAGACCCATTTGTAGGACAGCTTACCTTTGTGCGAGTTTACTCAGGAGTGTTAAGGAGTGGAGAAACATACTTAAACACAGGTACTGGCAAGAAGGAGCGAGTAGGACGAATAGTACGACTAATGGCAGACAAAAGAGAGGAGATAAGCGAGGTGTACACAGGAGAGATAGCCGCTGTAGTAGGTGCTAAGGACCTTAAGATGAGTCATACACTCTGCCCAATGGATGCACCTATTGTCCTAGAGGAGATGACCTTCCCTGAGCCTGTAATTAGCGCTAGAGTAGAACCTAAGACAAAGGCAGACCAAGAGAAGATGGGATTAGCATTAAACAAGCTCTCTGACGAGGATCCAACCTTTAAGGTACATACTGATGAGGAGACTAATGAGACTGTAATCTCTGGTATGGGTGAGCTACACCTAGATATCTTAGTAGACAGAATGAAGCGCGAGTTCGGCGTAGAGGCAGACCTAGGGCGTCCACAAGTAGCATACAGAGAGACTATACAAGGAACAGCAGATGTAGATAATAAATATATTAAGCAAACAGGTGGTAGAGGTCAATACGGACATGTTAAGATCAGGATTGCACCATTACAACCATTGCCAGAGGAGGTAGAAGGAGAGAAGAAGAAAAAGCAGGCTAACAATATTGAGAGAGAAGACCACTTTGAGTTTATTAATAACATCAAGGGTGGCGTTATCCCCAGTGAGTATATGGGAGCTATTAAGAAAGGCTTCAAGGAGGCAATGGCTCGTGGCGTACTAGCTGGATATTCTATGGAGGACATCTCAGTAGAGCTATATGATGGCTCATTCCACGATGTAGACTCATCAGAGATTGCCTTCAAGATTGCGGCATCTCAAGCATTGAAGCAAGCTGCTCAGCAGGCTAATCCAGCAATACTAGAGCCTATAATGAAGGTGGAGGTAACAACTCCAGAGAAGTTTATGGGAGATGTAAATGGTAACCTAAGCTCAAGGCGCGGTCTTGTAGAGGGTATGGAGGCAAGAGGTAATATACAGATTATATCTGCCAAGGTGCCACTAAGTGAGATGTTTGGCTACACTACAGCCCTAAGAAGTATGACAGAAGGTCGCGCAAATGCGACAATGGAATTCAGCCACTATGCCGTAGTACCTAAGAGTGTGGCAGATGAGATTGTAGCAAATAGGGGGTAGTCTCACATACTATAATTGCATTTTTACACATCAATCATTACTGGTATATGTTGTTATTTTGGTGTTAATACTATTTTGTATCCATTTCTTCTTGATATATCAAACTTCTTAACTACTTCTTCTATGTTCATTATACCAGTAGCTGATTTATAGTTGCTCTTAATTTTGTTGGAAGGTTCAATCGAACCATCATATATTGTCACTAAGTTACCTTCGCCATCATATAGCTGTATTTTTCCTTTATTATCTGTACTAAATGCAGTGTTGTCAAATGACTTGACTGAGCCGTGGAATATGAGGGTGCCACCTTTCATAGAATACCCTGCATCACTTCCGGCATTACCCACAATATTCATCGTACCACCTTTCATATCAAACCCTGCATAATTCCCAGCATTACCACTAATATTTATCGTACCACCTTTCATAGAC
>CAZGTE010000035.1:0-5232 GCA_964528515.1 uncultured Candidatus Saccharibacteria bacterium | reverse complement strand
TACAAGGACATAATCTCTGGAGTAGATAATATGAAGGAGGCGGCTATGCTAGATTATTATAAAAAGATAACTAATGATAAAGATGCCAAAATACCCGAAGGAGCAGAATTTGATAAATTAACAAAAAAGTGGGGCGGATTTAAGAAAGCTGCCCTATATGCGACACTTGCCTCACTGCCTACTATTGGTATGATTGGTGCAGGATCACTAACTGGAGACTCATCTCTATTGATACACATCTTAGCAAGTGTTGGAGGATTTGCTGGTGGTGCTGTTGCATCTCATTTTGCTAATAAAATTGGTAGTGAGTCTGGTAGTCATCTATATGATATTAAGAAGCTCGCTGGATTAAAGGAACTAGGTAAAAGGCTAAACTCTGAAGGATATTTGCCTCGTCCGAACTATGGTACGGTGAAGGGTGCTATGCGTACATTATTTGGACATAGACCACCTAATAATGTGCGCGTACAAGAGATATCTAGAGGTGACCTGTACTACATACTAAAAAGAGGAGAGGATACTGAAGAGAATTGGCAAAAAAGGACAAGACTAGTAGCTGCAATATTACCAATAGTAGCAATTGGCTTCGCCCACAATGCATATCCCTCTCCAGTAATCACTCCAGAAGCAGTGCCAATAGACACACAGCCTCCCACGGTAGACATAATAACTCCACTACAAGACTTCTGGAAAGGCTTCTTCACATTTGATGGTACTACAATGCCAGGATTTAATGCTCCTGAAATCCCCGATTGCTATGCGCCCAAGACCTTATGTACGAATTAATATGCTAATATAATACTATGACAACAATACCAAATAAAGAAGAAGTGATAGCATTACTGTCTAAGGAGCTTAATATCTCACATCTTAATGAACAAGAACAGCAAGACATCATAACTAAGATGAGCACTGTGGTACTAGACCGAATAAGCTTGGCACTTATTGCAGAATTACCTCAACCAGAGATGGCACGCATAGATAAGTTACTAGCGAGTAATCAGACAGAGGCAGTACAAGTACTTTTATTAAAGCACATTCCTAATATTGGAGCTATTTCAGAATCTGTAATAGCCGAGACAATGGGGGAGTATAGTGCACTCATTGCACAACAAGAATAAAGTAAATAATTATGGACGAACAAAAACAACAATTATCTGACGCATTCTCTAGTCTACCTAAGGCTTTACAAGAGTCTATCTCTAGCTCTGATGTACAGGCGAAGCTAAGAGACCTTGCCGAGGTTCACAAATTACACTTAGATAAGTGGTCCTTATTAGAAAATGAGATAATGATGGTATTGTTAGGATTAACAGAACCAAATGATCTAGCGAAGAATATAAGCAAAGAAACCGGACTACCACTAGAGCAATCTCAAGAGATTACGGACTCTGTAACTAAAATTATATTTACTCCAATACAAGAGAAATTACGCGAAACACTAGGAGAATCTAGAAGTGCTCTTGAGACAATAGACTCATCTAACCCCGCAATAGATATTAGTAAATTTAGCCCTGCACCTACTGATCCAAGTGCATATAATCCTAAATTAGAGAAGAAATATGCAGATAACAATGACCCCTATCATGAGGCTATAGAGTAGTGCTAATATGGTATAATATTCTTATGCAATATCCTGTACCACAATTCCAAGATGTTGAAGACAAGGTCATTGGACCATTAACATTTAAGCAATTTTTATATATGCTTGGAGGCGCTGGGCTTTCTTACATAATATTACAGACAGTGCCTTCAGGATTAAATATACTACTTATTGCAGTAGTTATGGGAGCTTCATCAGCCCTTGCATTCTATAGGATTAACAGGCAACCATTTATCAACATAGTAGAAGCTGCATTCTATTATGGTATCAAACATAAGTTATACTTATGGAGCAATAAGAGACCTCGAAAGTATAAAAAGGAAGAGTTGCGAAGCATTGGTAGAGAGTCCCTAGTAGAGATGCCAAATATGAGCAATAGCCAAATAAAAGACATTGCATGGAGTCTTGATATTAATGAGAATATGGAGAGGGCCCAGATCGCTCGCTCTATTACTGAGCCTAATGTCTTAAGTAACCTATAACAAATACATACACTAAAATGCCAAAAAATAGACAAAAAACAGCAGCATCTCAAGAATTCGTACCTATTAAAGAGGTGCGCGATGGTATTGTTACATTAAAGAGCGGTGGCTTAAGAGCTATACTTATGGCAAGCTCACTAAACTTCGCACTTAAGAGTGAGGACGAGCAAAATGCATTTATAATGCACTTCCAGAACTTCTTAAATTCATTAGATTTCTCTGTACAAATTTCTATTCAGTCTCGCAGATTAGATATTCGTCCGTATATAGCAACTCTTGAGGCGCGACTCGCAGAGACAATTGATGAGTTAATGCGTATACAGATACAAGAGTACATAGGCTTCATAAAGAGCTTTACTGAGGCAGCTAATATAATGACTAAGCACTTCTTTGTTGTTATACCTTACACTCCTGCAAGTATTTCTATCTCTAAAGGAGGTCCTCTTCAAAATATGCCATGGAGTACCAAGAGTCCAGACAATAGCAATGCAACATTTGAAGAGAATGCGTCTCAACTAGAGCAGAGAATATCAATAGTACAACAAGGTCTAGTGCGCTCTGGGGTACGCTCTGTACAACTTGGCACAGAGGAGGTTATAGAGTTATTATATAAAATATTCAACCCTGGTGAATTAGATCAACCAATAAAAAAGGATAGCTACTAACATATTATGGGATTATTAGATTTTATACAAAAGAAGAAGAAAAATGATGGTGAGCAACGAGCTGTGATGCCTGTACTTCCAGCAGAGATATATCAACAAGGGGTACTAGAATTACAAGATGTAATAGCTCCATCAGCACTGCAGATAAGCCCTAAGAGTCTCTCACTTGGAGAGAAGATAGCTAGGACATTCTTTGTTATTTCTTATCCTCGTTTCTTAACCACTGGGTGGTTCTCTCCAATTGTTAACCTTGATAAGATGTTTGATATCTCAATACACATACATCCACTAGAGACTACTGAGATATTACGCAAGTTCCAAAGGAGAGTTGCTGAGATAGAGAGTCAAATATCCATAAGACAAGACAAGGGATTGGTGCGTGACCCTAAACTAGATACTGCATATGCAGACCTAGAGTATCTAAGAGACAGGCTGCAGCAAGCCCAAGAAAAGCTATTTGATGTTGGTCTATATATCACTATATATGGAGACTCACGCGAGGAGATAGACAAGATAGAGACGGAGATACGCTCAATACTTGAAGCAAGGCTTATATATCTTAAGCCTGCATTATTCCAACAAGAGCAAGGTCTTAAGAGTGTACTACCGTTAGCAAATGATGAGCTTGGAGTACTTAGTAAGCTTAACTCTGACCCCCTCTCTAGTATCTTCCCATTTGTATCATTTGACCTAACATCAGACAGAGGTATCCTTTATGGCATCAATAGGCACAATTCCAGCCTTGTATTATTTGATAGATTCAGCTTAGAGAACTATAACTCTGTAGTATTTGCTAAGTCTGGTGCTGGTAAGAGCTATATGATGAAGCTTGAAATACTTCGCTCTCTTATGTTTGATGCTGACATTATAATCATTGACCCTGAGAGGGAGTATGAGTACTTAGCAGAGACTACTGGTGGGCGTTACTTCAACATCACGCTTTCTAGTGAGCACCATATTAATCCATTTGATTTACCAATACCAAGAGAAGATGAAAATCCTGCAGACATATTGCGTAGCAATATAATTACACTTGTTGGACTCTTCCGTATAATGCTTGGTGGATTAACTCCTGAGGAGGATTCTATAGTAGACAAGGCTATAACAGAGACTTATGCACTCAAGGACATTAACAGTGAGAGTGACTTCACTAATATAGAGCCGCCTATATTATCTGACTTTGAACTTGTTTTAACTGGTATGGATGGTAGTGAGAGTCTTGTTCAGAGACTCTCCAAGTACACCTCAGGTACCTGGAGTGGCTTCTTAAACAGACCTACAAATGTAGATATGAATAAAAAGCTTATCGTATTCTCTGTAAGAGATATGGAAGATGACCTGAAGCCAGTTGCTATGTATATAATTACTCACCATGTATGGAATATGGTGCGTAAGGTTCTCAAGAAGCGCATACTTGTAGTAGATGAGGCTTGGTGGATGATGAAGAGTGATGACACTGCAAGCTTCTTATATGCTATAGCTAAGCGCGGTCGTAAGTACTTCTTAGGACTTGCTACAATTACTCAAGATGTTGCAGACTTCTTAAGTTCTAAATACGGCAAGGCAATGCTCACGAACTCATCTATACAAATACTCTTAAAACAGTCTCCGGCTTCTATCGATCTAATCCAAGACACCTTTAAGCTCTCTGATGAGGAGAAGTATCTACTACTAGAGAGTGATGTGGGTGAGGGTATATTCTTTGCTGGTCTTAAGCATGTTGCTATTAAGGTTATAGCAAGTTATACAGAAGACCAGATTATAACAAGTGACCCATCACAAATACTTTCTATTAAGAAAGCTAAGAAGGGGTTGGTAGAAGATCAAGAAAATAGTGGTGGCTTAGACTCTATAGAAATATAATATGTTAAGATAGCACTATGAGTGCGAGAGTAGAATATAAGATAAATGACACAACTAAGTGGAGCCTACTCATACTTGCTCTATTTTTTGATTTTATTCAATTTTTAACTCCGGGATATACCGATGCATTCGTTACTTTTACAGCATTTCTTGTTTTAGGTATGATCTTCATAGAGAAGGGTTCATTAAGATTACCAAGTAAAGGAGCAATGAAGTTATTCAGGATTATTGTACCAATATCAGAGATTCTTATGAGTATGATACCTGGTATAACTCTATTGGTGTGGATACAGATTAAAATCTCAAGACTCTTAGACGAGTCATCATCAGAGACTATAGAAGAAATTAATCCAGAATATGGAAAAGGTAATAGGGGTCAAAGGACAGCAAAGCGATTAAGTAAATAATGTGTAGGGGAATCGGCTCCAGTCACTAAGTATAATATACATAATAATATAACTTATGCTATCATACATTGCAAGATGAAAGAATTTATACTTCCACCAGACTACACTCCAGGTGATTACTTTACAGGCTTAGAAATTGCTTCAGACATCTTTTCTAATGAAGTACACGGCAAAGAGCGAGGATTGGGTACAGATAATTACCTATATCGTTA
>CAZGTE010000034.1:0-5302 GCA_964528515.1 uncultured Candidatus Saccharibacteria bacterium | reverse complement strand
CCATTGTGGACGATGAACATCTCATCATTCTTCTCGGCCACATATGCCAATGAGCCGTCTGGGGAGAATACTGGATTTGACACCCGATCATACTGTTTTCCTTCTATACCATTGTGGACAATGAACTGCTTACCATTCTTTCTAGCCGTATATGCCAATAAGCCGTCTGGGGAGAACATTGGGGAAGACACTCTATCATACAGCACTCCCTCTTGTACACATTGATTTGGTTCTGAGATAGGAGAGATAGGATTAGTTTGAGATTGTCCTGTATTACCTATAATTTCAGATACTAAGAAAAAACCTCCAATTACAACTGCAGAAATTACAAGTCCTGCACCAGATGCTAAAAATATTTGTTTTGTATTCATATGTACACACTATAGCACAAGTTTATTTATCTATACAGCTGACTATGTGTACCTATGCTTATAAGTCTGCAGATATTATTCTCTATCTCAAATACTAGACGAATATCTCCGGTTATATTTATACTCCTATATTTTTTATATTTACCAACTAATTTATGATTACGCAATATTAATGAATATTGATCAATTGTAAAAATTTTTAAACGCTCTACAAAGGCTGATTGTATAGTTTTATCAAATCGCTTAAATTGTTTAGTAAATTGCTTTGTCTTATAAAATTGCATTCTATTTTTGTAAGTCTTCCATCAGATCATCAACTGAATTAAATGGTTCATTCCAGTAATTCTTATTGTCTTTGTTTTTATTTGCTTCAGCTAAAGTACTTTCAAGTTGTGAACTTGGGATAAGATTTGGTCTACTAAAGACTACCTTACCAGACTCTATAGTATTCAGAAGTGCATTACTGACCACAGTAGCTAACGGTAATCCTATCTCTTGCGCAAATGCCTGAGCTGATTTTTTTAGATCTACTCCAACTTTTACATTAAGCATTGTTTTTGGTATTGTTGTCATATAATTATTCTTTTATACGCCTAATATACTGCTATTATACACATACTAGATATGTTTGTCAATGAATTATACTTAGCGACTCAAGTCTATGGCATTAAGTATCTGTACAAAATCCTCTGGAATATCTGCTGTATATTCTACTGTCTCTCCTTTAAGGTTTCTGAAGCTTATACCGTGTGCATGTAGCATTGTACGAGGAATTTTGATACCAATATTGTGTACCTTCTGTGCGCCATAAAGCCTATCACCAAGCACGCTGTGGTGTATAGCCTTGAAATGCACTCGTATCTGATGCGTCCTACCTGTCTTTGGTCGAGCACTAATATAACTATATCCATTATTGCCAATACCTGTCCTACTTAAGATGCTGTATTCTGTAATTGCATCTCTAAGTGCTCCTCGACTACCAGGCTGGGCAGACCACTTACGGAAGTCGCTAGGACTCTTGCCTATTGCCTTATCTATAATTCCTCCCTCAACCTCATCTTTAAATGTGCCATTTAATATCACTCTGTATTCCTTCTGCACTTCCCTGTCCTTAAATTGCTCTTTAAGACTCTCATAACTCTCCTTAGTCTTAGCTACTATTAGCACACCACTTGTCTCTCTATCTAGTCTGTGTACTATACCAGGACGAGGAATTACTAGAGTCTCCCCTCCCTTTACTTGAGTACTCCATGGCTCTCCTACATCTATAATCTCTGGATACTCTGTTACTAGCCAGTCTGCAAGGGTTTGCTCATCTGTGCGACCGTCACCGTGTATCACTAGTCCCGCTGGCTTATTAAGTATGAGTACTTCAGAATCTTCAAATATTATTTGAGGCTGTAATCCTACTCCTTTCTCATTTGTTTGTTTGTCTTGCATAATTTTGTTTATTTTGTTATTATATGAGTGTACTTGTGAGCGTAAGCTCTTTTCGGACAAGAATATTCTAAGCCGAAGAGCAGGTACACCAAAACACATCAACTAATTGTTGGTGTTTTTTGTTACTCATCTTAATCTCATTACACTCCAGAAAAATACAGTACCCTCTTTACCATTTCTCTTTAAGATAACCTTTATCTTGGTATTATTTTTACCCACAGTTGCTACAATTCCCCAATAATATACTTTTTTACCATCAATCTCTCTTATTTCATCAACTACTGTATCTGCATTTTTAATAGCTGGAATTACCAAGGGGAGTAATGATAATTTATTATACTCTTCTTTGACTTTCCGTTTTCTTTGTGAGCCATCATAACGCAAGTGAAAAAAACCTCCAGCATTAAAATAAACTTCTATATCAAGCACTTTGCAAAAAATAGGATTCTTAATATCTTTATAAAAAACCTTCATTTCCTTGCGTAGATGTACTATATCTTTCTGCATAATTTAAGTAGTATACCAAGAGTCATGCCTCATTGCTAATTTTATATTTATGTATATAATATTGCAATACATAACTATAATGTTATGGGTGTTTAGCTCAGTTGGTTAGAGCGACTCGTTTACACCGAGTAGGCCGGGGGTTCGAATCCCTCAACACCCACCACATCTAATTTTGAGAGAGATTAGACTTCTTCTTTACAAAAATGAATATTTTTTGGAAATGACTATACTTAGAATTAGCCCAAGTCCAGTTAATATGCCTGCGAAAATAAATATAGAAGCAAAACTACCAGTACTATCAAATACCCATGAGCCAACTAGTGGAGAAATAGCACCCACTCCAAAAGCAGTGAATACCAATCCATAATTTACACCCATATTTTTAACTCCAAAACATCTGGAGGTAAGAGTTGGAAATAAGGCAAGAGTAACGGCATATCCCCAGCCTAATAAAGCCGCGACGATATAAAGAGTCAATTCTGTTGTGGCGAAAAATGGAATAGATAAAAAAGCAAAGGCTTGTATAGTGTAGGTGATAATCATCACTGACATAATTCCAAACTTATCACTCAAAAAACCTGCTATAGGTCGTCCAAATCCATTAAGTCCTGCGAAGATAGAGATGGCCACTGCTGCCTCTATGGGAGTTAGTCCGAGAATTGTCTCACCATATGCAGGAATAGTACCTATTGCTACAAGTCCACCAGCTGCCACAAGTACAAACATAAGCCATATTTGTATGAATAAAGGGCTCTTGATGATACTACTTGGCTTTAGTGTATGACGACTAACTTGATCCTTTGTGTCTTTAGACGCTTTAGGTATCCAACCTAAGGGTTTCCAGTTTTTTTCTGGATTTCTTATAAGCCAAGCCGCAAATATACACACTAGTGATGTAATTATGGCAAGTATTAAAAGTGTTCCACCTATGCCATAGTTTGGAATAAGATAATTTGCTTTTAGAGGAGCCACGATAACAGCGGCAAGACCGAATCCCATTACAGCAAATGAAATTGCAAGTCCAGGCTTATCAGGAAACCATTTTCGTGCTGGTGGTGCTACACATGCATAAATCAATCCACAAGCTACTCCCCCAATAAGTCCATATGTAAGAACCAGCCACCAAGCATATGGGAATACCACAACTAATGATGCAAGACTGTATGCAATAAACAAAAGTACTGCACCAGCAAGAGACACCTTCCTAGGTCCAATCTTGTCCTGCAGCATACCTGCCGGCACCATGGTAATTGCGAAGACTACCATAAACATAGTAAAAGGCATGGTTGCCTCTGCATGAGTCCAGTCAAAAGTAGTTGTCATTGGAATAATAAAAACACCCCATGCATAAGAAATTCCCCCCATAAAGGCTAGTAAAAAACCAGCAAATGGTACGCTCCATCTTGTTAAGATATATTTATTCATATGTGACTTTCATAATATACTATAGCATTATTGTAAAGTACCCTAATTATAATACACCACTCTAAAATGTACTCATTCCAGTGCCTTCCATAATCCTATATAAAATATATCTTATTTTTGAATCATCTTTATAGACCTCAAAGTCTACTGAATAGAGCTTTCCATCTTTATTGGTCCAGACTTTTTCAAAAAATTCTTGAGTGTCATTAATGGCACTCACATCACTGCCACGCACTAAAATATTTGTCTCTAGATTAAAGTCTCCTATATTACGACGAGTCAAATTTGCTGAACCCTTAATTAGAATCTCCTCATCTTGCTTATTGAAGATCAAAAACTTTGAGTGGCACTGTTCACCATTTGTATGACAGAAGCGAATTTGCGTATTATTGATAGAGTTTTTCATAAGCTCATATGCTACAGGACGATTTGGTATTCCGCTCTTTTCCCTGCCAAATGCATCTTTATTTGGGTCTAAGAGTATCCTAATCATAACCCCTCTTTTGTCTGCCTCCATTAAGGCATTGATAACTTTCCTATCTGAAAAATAAAACATTGACATATCAAAAGAGTCTCCTTCTTCCATAGAATTAATCTCATTGATTATTGCCTCTCTGATTTTTCCCTCTGTTAATAATTGTACAATTACTTCTCCACTAGAATCATTAATACTATCTAGGAAATCTTGTTCGATTTTAGTCACATCAACTTTTGAAAAATCTGCAACAGCTAATTGACTTGCTAAGACATCCTTCCATAATAGGTCATCAACTCGCAGTGCTGTATTTGTATGCGCACTAGAGCCATCATGTGGATTTGCAGATGTTATAAGTACAGAAAATTTGTCACCACTATCTGTCAAAACAACCTTGCGATGATTCGCTTTGAAATTGAACAGGGATAAATATGTTCGCAGGGTTAGATTGCCAGCTCTTGCATCAAACAGATTTGGTAGAATTCCTCCCGTTGTTGAATTTCCAAACCAGTGAAAGAATACTCGATAAAAACCACTATATAAAGGATTACTATCACGAAGTTTAGTGAGGTCAGTCATCACCACCTCTACTCCAGATGCTCGCAACCTCTCAAGCTGAGGAGACTTGTATCCTCCATATATTTCATTTATCGGGTCAGTTATTAAGATTATAGTAATGTCTTTATTCTCCTCTTTCTTCTTTACAAGTGCGTCAGTTAGCTCACCTGAAAGTCCCCTATGATAAGATGTTGCCGTCCCAAGGAAGTCATTGAATAAGAACATCTCTAATAAAATATATCTTTCAGCCTCATCAATCATAGTAAACATTTCGTCAAAAATTTCCTGATCTGATTGACGAATACCATCTATGTCTATATATGTAACATCTTGTAAGAAAGTCACACTGCCATCTGGTACCTTATGCTCAGCTCCCACAATACTTGTACCTTCAGGCATATCTTGTATTAGTCCAAGTACACCAAAAACAAGAACAAGAATGATTACTAGTCTATATAATCTTTTCATATCATAAGTATACTTAATTATGACTTACTAGTCTAGTACAGTCAGTGCCTAAACATGT
>CAZGTE010000033.1:196-5556 GCA_964528515.1 uncultured Candidatus Saccharibacteria bacterium | reverse complement strand
TACCACATGCTGGCGGAATTGTTGCTGCAGCAAATGCCACAGACCCTGCAATGAATGCCCCTCCTAGTCCAAAACTTATTAATGCTTTTTTTGAAAAGCTTCTTATACTTATGTTCATATTCATATTTTTATAATTTATAATATTGTTGTTAATAAATACAAAAAATTTTATACTTATGTATTTATAATAACATAAAAAATAGATAGTCAATGCAGTTGTCCCTAGATTAAACTCTGAACCTGGAAGTCTTCAATCTAAGTATTGACAACTATCTCTACTAATGACAATATATCATAAATAATATATGAAAATTGGAATAGTCTCAGATATACACGAAGATGCTAATCTCCTTAAAGAAGCTTTTAAAGTTTTACGCGCGGAAGGATGTCATCAAATTGTCTGCCTCGGAGACTTGACTGGTTACGACTTCTTTGATCATAGTGATGCTTATACTGGTTTTCTTAAATCTAGAAATGCCCATGAAGTTATAAAAATGGTCAAGGAGGAATGCGAATTTGTTCTTGTGGGGAATCATGACTTATACTCAATCAAAAAGCTACCGAAACATAAGGCGGACTTCCAGTATGCTGAAAATTGGTATGCACTTGATTATCAAACCAGACAAGAGCTATCTAAAGGCAAGGTACATCTCTATGAGCACACCTCATTGTCTCCACTACTAACAAAAGAGGACATGCTGTATATAGAACACCTGCCAGAATATGTTATTAAAAAGTATGGCGATTTAAAAATTCTCTTTTCTCATTATGCGTACCCTGATCTCACTGGTGATACACAATTTAACATAAAGACATCTAAAGATGTTCATCAGCATTTTATGTTTATGAAGAAGCACGGTTGCACATTAGGCATTTCAGGACATGACCATTGCGATGGTATAAAGATTTTTACCGAAAACACAGTATCAAAAATTCCTTTTAATAAATCCGTACAGTTGACAGATGAAATGACTTGGCTTCATGGACCATGTGTCGTTAATGGGGGTCGCCCAAATGGTGTTTTAATTTTGAACACTGACACAATGGAGCTTACTGCAATTCCTTTAAATTACAGGAATTCGAAACTCTTCTAACAATCTCCGCTAATTTATAATTTAGTACTGATTACTTATCAACAAAATTATTTTATGTATGTAGTAACTTTTGGAGTTTTCTATTATACTGAGATATACTTATGATAAGAAATCTGAACTCTATAACTACATAAATTATGACTAAAACCGAGACTACGACTACGACACGAGCAGTCTTAAAGTGGCGCTCTTGTGAGCATAATCATACAGGAGACAGGGGGCAAGACTGGTTCTGGGCGCTTGGACTAATAGCTGTGTCTGTAGCGGTGGCATCAATACTTCTTGGTAACTCCCTCTTTGGTATGCTCATACTACTTGCAGCGGTGGTTATTGGTATGTCTACTAATCAAAAACTGAAAGAAAGTGACTATGTTGTTACTATTCGTGGAATAACAATAGATAACAAGCTCTATCCTTACAAGTCTATTGTGGCCTTCTTCATAGACGAGTCTCACCCCGATCGTAATATACTAATACTAGATGTTCAGAAGCCTCTTGTGCCACATATGATAATTAATCTACCAGAGTCCTTAGACAGAGATGAGCTACAAGACTTCTTGCTAGATTATCTACCTGAAGCTGAACTACATGAGTCCCCTGCTAATCGCGTGGCTGAGTTATTAGGATTCTGATATTGTGCTCCCGTTAGGAGTCGGTCGCCTTTACTAACTAAAATTGTAGAGGTTAAACCTCTACAATTTTACTAAGAGACGCGACCCCGCCGTGTGCCACCGTGCTGCGGCACGGACTAAGTTGGCACACTCTTTTCGACTACTAAGCCAGCTACCAAATACAAAAGCGCCAGAGCTTTGCCCTGACACTTTGTATTTGGTGCTCCCGTTAGGAGTCGAACCTAAATCGCAGGTTCCGCAAACCTGTATTCTATCCATTGAACTACGGGAGCTATTATTTGATTTTTGCAATCATTGACATAAGGCGTGACTTCTTGCGTGAGGCATTATTCTTCTTTAATATTCCTCTCTTAGTTGCCTTATCTATTGCCTTATATACTGTTGGCATTATTGTCTCTACTGCCTTCTTGTCTTTTTTAAGAATTAGGTTCTTTGCTTCCTTTACAGCCTTCTTGAGAGATCGTAGTACACGCAGATTAAATACCCTCTTACGGTCTGATTGCTTATAACTTTTTTTAGCTGATTTTGATGTTGCCATATATATTTATTTTCTACAATTCTACACAATTTTGCGTCTTGCGCAACCTCTGTTATTATTATATGAATGATAGGATCACTTACTGGCACAGTACAATGGGTAGACATTACATCTAATAATATAATACTTGATGTAAATGGTGTTGGCTACAGTGTCTATATACCCAGTCCCACAGTATCCGAGATCATCATTAGTAAGGAATTGCACCTATATGTGCACACAGTAGTAAGAGAGACTGCATTGGACTTATATGGATTTACTACTCTTGATGAGAAGTCTTTCTTTGGATTATTGATAGGTATCTCTGGAGTTGGTCCTAAGTCTGCACTCCTAATACTGTCCCTTGCTGATATACCAACTCTACATAATGCAATTACTAAGGACGAGATATCAACCCTCACAAAGGTCTCTGGTATAGGCAAGAAGATTGCGCAGAAGATAATCCTAGAGCTGAGGGACAAGGTTGGTAATATTGTAATATCAGGAGGGGTAAATTCTGATGATGCAAGCGTCATAGAGGCCCTTGAGGCAATGGGCTACAAGCAGTCTGAAGCGAGAGATGCTCTCAAGCAATTATCACCTGAGATTACTGGACTTAATGCAAGAGTTGCTGCAGCATTAAAAACAATAAGTTAATATTATGAAAAACCTATTAAAGTACTTGCGTAAGGTAATACCTCACAACTCCCCTATTAGACTATGGTATACGAGGGTACAGCAGATTGGTGCTTATTTATTTATGCCAATTAATCTAAAAGATATTAAACTCATTGGAGTAACTGGCACAGACGGCAAGACAACTACGGTAGAGATGCTCTCTCACATTCTTAATACATTAAATATACCCTATTTAAGTACTTCTAGTCTTGATATTAAGTTAAGTGGCAAGGTATTAAATTCTAGCAAGAGGACAACTCCATCTCTGTGGCAATTACACCAGATAATTAAAAAGGCAATGGATAAGGGGGTTAAAGTGATTGTTATTGAGGCATCGTCACACTCTCTTGTACAATGGAGAATGCTTGGGTTAAAATTTGATGCAACAATACTTACTAACATCACTCATGAGCATCTAGACTTCCATAAGACAAAAGAGAGATATGCCAATGCTAAGAAGCTTCTCTTCACAAGACATTTGAAGGAGGGAGGTGTTGCAATACTCCCAACTAATGACGAGCACGGAATTGCTTGGACAAGAGAATTACATAATAACTCCATAACATACACTCCTCCAGATTCTACAACTGATAAGAGTAGTATTTCATTTAGATTCGATAATAAGAAATATTCTATTCCTATGCTTGGGTCCTACAATGCGGGCAATGCTATAAGTGCTGCATTAGCCGTCTCAAGAGTTATAGACACAGTAAGTACAGACTCTGCATTATTAGCACTAGACAACTTTGGCGGTATTCCTGGGAGAATGCAGGTTATCAGAAAGGGTGAGATAACAGTCATTGTAGACTTTGCCCTTACTCGCAAGGCTATGCAGAGCGCTCTGTGCACGGCCCGAGAGCTAGCTGGGGAGAATAAGGTCTTTGTTGTCTTTGGGGCAACTGGTGGACAACATGATACATCTGTGCGACCAGGACTTGCCGAGGCCGCATCTGCTGGAGCAGATATGATAATAATCACTGATGATGAGCCTTATGATAGCAACCCTGAGGAGATAAGGAATGATTTAATTAAGTACATTAAAGAAGAGCAACTTGGCGGTCGAACCACCAAGTTTGAAAATATAGCAAATAGGCGCGAGGCAATTAGAGAGGCTCTCTCTCAGGCGACTAATGGAGATGTTGTAATAGTGACTGGTATGGGTCATTACACTAGCCGTACAGTTAATGGTGAGGAAGAGCCTTGGAATGATGTAGAGGTTATTAAAGAAGAATTATTAAAGATGGGCTATTAGATACACTCGGCGTCTTCAATAGTTACTATTTTTTGTGTATAATGTATTTATGTTTGATATATTAAAAATTCTTCTTCTTATAATAGTTCTTACATTCGTATACCTATTTCTGCGGGCTAATACTACTACTGATGTGGGCTGGAGTGGTGTATTAAATAACAGAGAAGTTGTACAGATTACGAATGAGGAACTGTGGAGTAATCAATCTATATTTAGAGGACTTGTATCAATTACTAAGCAGAGCAGGCCTAATGCCACTGAGCCAACTGAAGAATATGTGCATATATTAGCCCGTAGGTCTAATGATATTAGTATAGATATGACTGGTTGGTCTTTGTACTCTGTCGTATCTAATACTAGAGTGTATCTACCACCAGCCACTCTTATGCTTAAGATGAGTGGTAATAATAAAATAGATCCTGTACATCTGGCACCTGGAGAGTTTGCCGTGATAAGCACTGGTAAGTCTCCAATACATAGCGTGGCATCATCATTCCATACTAATAAGTGCATTGGTTATGTGGCTAGATTTCATAGATTTGTTCCCCCAATATCAAGTAGATGTAATGATCCTTCTCTAATACTGCCTCCAACACCACAGAATATCAGAACCTATGGCTCAACATGTATAGAGTTCTTAGCTCAAGCAGAGTCTTGTAAATCATACACTAATGAGATGCCTGCTCATCTACTACCTGCCTGCCGAGACCTTATAGCTCGCAAACTTACTTATCATTCTTGTTTATCTGATGGATTTGCAAAGTATGGTCATGACATTTTTAATGATGGAGGTTGGTATCTCTATCTTAATCATAATGCAGAACTGTGGCGTAACTCTTATGAGATAATAAAGCTATTAGATGCTGATGGATTGACTGTTGATGTATTGAGATATTGATGTACAATCTGCTCTATCAGCTCCCATATATCCGCCCATAGCTCAGCTGGTAGAGCAACGGACTTTTAATCCGTGTGTCGTAGGTTCGAGCCCTACTGGGCGGACTGAATGAACGAAGTGAGTGAAGGACGACCAGAGAAAGCTCTGGGAGAGCTTTTGTTAGGGCTCGAAAAGGTTGCCAGCATTTTATGAGCTTGCGAAATAAAAGGCGACAACCTGCACTGAACATGTAATGTTCGAGCCCTACTGGGCGGACTGAATGAACGAAGTGAGTGAAGGACGACCAGAG
>CAZGTE010000033.1:0-96 GCA_964528515.1 uncultured Candidatus Saccharibacteria bacterium | reverse complement strand
AAAGCTCTGGGAGAGCTTTTGTTAGGGCTCGAAATTATACCGAACCATCACACCAAAAACAGAAGGTATTCCTAAACCAATTAAATATTTTACTCA
>CAZGTE010000032.1:0-5568 GCA_964528515.1 uncultured Candidatus Saccharibacteria bacterium | reverse complement strand
GCAAAAATAACGAACAAATGCTTGTTTTACACAGCAAAGACTGTCAATAGACAAATAGAATAGTTATCCACAAAACTAATGAATAAGTTCACTAACATAGGGTGTTGTTCGTATTATTACTGTTCATATCCCTAATACTAATTATTGTAGAAGGTGTTGCAATTAAATGTTGAACTTGGGGGACAAAACATTGACAAACTTATCAAACTTGATAATATATAGATGTGCTTGTGAGGGCTTGCTCTCGAACCGACCAAGGAATTCCTAAGTTGGAAGCAGGCACATCAAAAAAGACCATCTTAAGATGGTCTTTTTTGATGTTCATGAATTTAGTATTAAAAATTAATAGCGCATAATAGAAAAGAAATGAGGCTTACCATTCTCGCCAATAATACGCACAATAACCCGTACAAGTATTTTACTTTTGCTGACAATAGATTCAAAAGCATGATATGTGACCGTACATTTTTTACCATGGTGGAATTCATTATTAGTCCTTGTTTCAGAGATTTTCGTTATATTTTTTAATACAGGTATTGCCAGTGGTATTAGTTTTAATCTGCTTTTTATAACAATGTTTGGTCTTCGTCTGTTATTCTTATATATAAGATGCTTAAATCCAGGCATGGTAAAATAAATTTCAGAGTTAATAACCTTACAATTAAAAGAGCTAATCTGTTTGTAAGTATGCTTATACCTAGAAATATAATCCTGCATAGATTCCTTGGCGATGCTTGTTTCTGTTATCATTGTATAGAATTATATCACATATCAATTTGTAGTATAATCTAAGAATGAGAAGATGATCGATTGGCTTTTATGGTACAATGGCGAAAGACCACATCAAAGTCTTGGTATGTTGTCTCCTATGCAATTTATTGTGAGGGAGATGGGATTATCAGCTAAAGAGTGCCGTAAGTGGTGGGCTGGTACAAAATCTTGACAATTTTGTCTAAAATAGTACACTTGTATTAATAGTTAATAACTTCTGATACTTTTTAATAATATTATATGGCAACAACACAAATAAAAACAAGAATGTCATTTATGACAGATAAAAAGGATGCCGTAGACAGACTTGCACAAGTTGCAGATAGGAGTAGTTCTTATGTTATTAATAAGGCTATTGACGAGTATATTAAAGTCCAAGATTGGCAAGTAAGTCACATAGAGGAGGCAGTAATCTCAGCGGACAAGGGTGAATTTGTAAAAGGTGATTGGAGAGATGCAATGGATGATATAATTGCGGGCAAATAAGTATGCATCTCAAAATAACCAAAAGAGCGCAGCGAGATATGAGCATAGCCCGTAAGTATATTGCACAAGACAGTGAAGACGCGGCAATTAGAGTACTTATGCAAGTCAAATTATCTATGAATAGGTTACTAGAATTCCCATCAATGGGTCGTATTGGGAGAGTTAAGGGTACACGAGAGTTAGTATTGAGTGAAAATTCGTACATCCTAGCATATAGAGTAAATAAAGAGACTGTAGAAATATTATCCCTCTTGCACACTTCTCGCATCTGGCCTGAGATATTTTAGGCTAGGGTTTTATTTGACTTACAAGACTTATCTGTTAGTATACCCTCACGTTCAAAAGAGCGTTTGAGTAAGTGTATTGAGTAATATCAAGAATACAAACTGCCAAACTTCTTACACTAGTAATTGTGTTGAGAGATTGGTTTTGTAACATTTGCCTCAATTCAATAAAACATATGGCAAGAAAAGCAATGATAGCAAAGGCGAAGAAAACGCCAAAATTTAAGTCACGAGTAATAAGGCGATGTTTTAAGTGTGGTCGTATACACGGATATATGCGCGACTTCGGTATGTGTCGTATCTGTTTTCGTGAGGAGGCATTACAAGGACATATTCCAGGAATAAGAAAATCATCATGGTAGGAGACCCAATTTCAGACTTAATAACACGCATTAAGAATGCTGGTAATGTAGGCAAGGAGTCTCTAGAGATGCCTCATTCAAATCTAAAGGCATCAGTTGCTCAGGCATTAAGCAAGGCAGGATTCTTAGGAGAAATTAGTAAAGAGGGTAAGGGAGTAAAGAAAACCCTAATTATAGAACTATTATATAAAAACAATGGATCTCCTAGAATCATAGACCTAAAGAGAGTGTCGAAGCCAGGAAGGCGCCTATATAAGAGTGTTAAGCACATATTCCCAGTGCGTTATGGAAAGGGTGCAGCAATATTCTCTACACCAAAAGGCATATTAACAGATACAGAAGCCCGTAAAGAGAGAGTAGGAGGAGAGGAATTATTTAAAATCTGGTAATATTATGAGTAGAGTAGGTAAACAAGAATTAATAATCAAAACAGGCACAGAAGTGTCTGTAAATGATAATGTCGTAACTGTTAAAGGCAAGGGCGGTGCTCTTACTAGAGTATTACCAAAGCATATTACAGTATCAGTAGAAGATGGGAAGGTAAGAGTTACTCCTACAAATGATTCAAAATTAGCATCTGCATTATGGGGGACATTTAGCTCACATATAAAGAATATGCTTGAGGGAGTAGACACTCCATTCACTAAGACACTTATTGTAGAAGGGGTTGGATTTAAGACAGCTCTCAATGGTAATGTTCTTAATCTTAAGGTTGGATATTCTCATGATGTGAACTTCGATGTGCCGGAGGGTGTAACCGTAGAGGTGGAGAAGAATTCTATAAAGATTACCGGAATTAATAAGGAGACAGTAGGGCAATTCGCAGCTGAAGTTCGCGCATGTAAGAAGCCGGAGCCATATAAGGGCAAGGGTATACACTATAGTGATGAGGTAGTAAGGCGTAAGCAAGGTAAGAGGGCAGCAGCATAAGTGTAAATAAGTTATATTATGACAACTGATAAAAAAACATTAGCAAGAAAGGCAAGACAACGAAGGATTCGTGCGCAGATAACTGGTACTAATACAAGGCCTCGTATTGCCATATTCCGATCTAATACATCATTAAGTGCACAAGTTATAGATGATGTAGCTGGTAAGACTTTAGCATCAGTATCTACTGCCAAGATCAAAGGTAAGAACTTAGGAGACAAGGTAGTCACAGCTGGAGCAGACTTAGCTAAAATAATAAAAGAGAAGAAGATTAAAGAAGTGGTATTTGATAGAGGAGGTAATACATTTATTGGCAATATTAAAGCATTTGCTGATGCAGTGCGTGAAGGAGGTATTAAGTTTTAATTATTATGACAGAAGACACAACAAAGAAGCAAGAAGACAAGGTTGAGACTACTATTGGCAGTGACGAACCAGAGGGTACTGTGAAGGCTCCTCTCACTGATAATTCAGCTCCAGCTCCAGAAAGGAAGCGTAATGAATTCGGCTCAAAGCGTAGATTCGAGAAGAATAAGCGTCGAGAGAGACCAGAGCGCCGACAAGAATTCGATCAAAAGATTGTAGATATTAGGCGTGTTGTGCGTGTTATGGGAGGTGGACGCCGCTTCAGTTTCTCTGTGGCTATGGTTATAGGAGATAAGAAGGGTAGAGTAGGAGTAGGAGTAGGCAAGAGTAATGACACTAGCTTAGCAATAGAGAAGGCAACAAGAGACGCTAAAAAGCATATGGTAACATTAAATCTAACAGATGATATGAGTATACCGCATGATGTAAGGGCTAAGTATGGTGCGTCTATTGTAGAAATTCGCCCATCTGTAGGTAAGGGTCTTGTAGCAGGTGCATCAGTGCGTAGTGTGCTTGAGCTTGCTGGAGTTAAAGACATTACAGCCAAGATCATCTCAAGAAGCAAGAATAAGATAAATAATTCTAGAGCAACTATAGATGCCTTAAAACAATTAGAGAAATAATATTAAAATTATTATGCAATTACATACTATAAAAAAAGGAAAGAACACCACCGAAGCTAAGACTCGCGTTGGTCGTGGGGGCAAGAGAGGCAAGACTTGTGGACATGGACACAAGGGTCAGAAGCAACATGGACGACATGGAATTCGTCCTGAGATGAGAGACTTCATCAAGAGGCTACCTAAATTACGAGGACATGGTAAGAATCGTGCCCGCACAGTAAATAGTGATGGAGCAGTGACAAGAACAGTTAATCTAGCCAGTCTAGAGATATTCAAATCTGGAGATATAGTATCACCTAGTACACTAGTGGAGAAGGGATTACTTAAGAAGGAAGGTAACAAGCTCCCAAAGGTAAAGATATTAAGTATGGGAGAGATAAAAACAAGTCTTACAGTAGAAAAGTGCCAAATATCAGAAACAGCAAAAGAAGCTATAATAAAAGCTGGAGGAGAGGTTAAGTAAACTATTATGATTGCAACATTTATACATAAAGTAAGACTAGCATTTAGAGATAAAACTCTGCGTAATAGGATACTATTTGTACTTGGGGCTCTAATGATGTTTAGAGCTTTGGCAACTATACCAATTCCTGGTGTTGACGCAGTGCGTCTTGCGGAGTTTTTCTCTAATAATGAATTCTTCGGAATGCTTAATATGTTCTCAGGTGGAGGACTCTCAAACTTATCTATAGTTATGCTTGGAGTAGGTCCATTTATAACCGCTAGTATTATAATGCAACTTTCTACAGTGATGTCTCCTAAGATGAAGGCTCTGCAGAGCGAGGAAGGAGAGGCAGGGCGAATGAAGTTTGCGCAGTACGCTCGCTACTTAAGTGTACCTCTTGCATTCTTGCAGGGTTACGGCTTCTTAATGCTCTTACAGAGTCAGGGAGTATTAGCGCCAATGAGCTTAATAACTATGGTAACTAATGTAATGGTTATAGTGGCAGGATCACTACTACTTATGTGGATTGGAGAGCTTGTAACAGAGTTTGGTATAGGTAATGGAGTGTCTCTGATAATCTTTGCAGGTATTGTGGCTAGTTTACCGTCAATGGTGACTCAGTTAATATTTAATTATGATGTATCTCAAATCCCTATGTATGTTGCATTTGTGGCTGTGGCGATATTGGTTACTGCTGTGGTAGTATTTATGACTGAGGCTGAGCGTCCAATACCTATTACATATGCAAGGCAAGCAAGGAGAGGGAGCACCTTCGGTTCTGGAGCAGCAACATACTTACCACTGAGAGTTAATCAGGCTGGAGTAATCCCTATTATATTTGCAATGTCATTATTATTAATGCCACAGATGTTGGCTCAAGTGCTTGGAGCATTAGATATTGCATATATCTCAACCGGAGCTCAAGTTGTTGCTAACTTCTTATCAAATACAATAGCCTATGCAATAGTTTACTTCATATTAGTATTTGCATTTGCATATTTCTATACAGCAGTTACATTTGATCCAGATCAAATAGCAACAAACTTACAAAAAAGTGGTGGATATATACACGGACTGCGTCCAGGAGAGGCTACAGCAGAGTATCTAGGGCATGTAATCACTCGTATAACACTATTTGGTGCAGTATTCTTAGGAGCTATTGCTGTACTTCCAGTAGGTATGCAATTAGTCACAGGTAATCAAATGCTCGCTCTTGGTGGTACAGCGCTACTTATTGCAGTATCTGTAGTATTAGATCTCCTCAAGAAGATAGATGCACAAGTGTCTGTAAGAGAATACTA
>CAZGTE010000031.1:4403-5693 GCA_964528515.1 uncultured Candidatus Saccharibacteria bacterium | reverse complement strand
ATGTTACTTATAGACAAGCCAGTAGGGATAAGCTCATTCGGAGTAGTTGCTACTATTAGGCGCATTACAGGAGTTAAGAAGGTTGGGCACGCTGGCACACTAGACCCACTTGCTTCAGGACTTATGATTGTATTAATTGGTAGAGAAGAGACCAAGAAGGCTGATGGCTTCTTGAAGCTTGATAAGAGTTATGATGTGATTATGCGCATAGGGGAGTTACGCACGACAGGGGACCTAGAAGGAGAAATTGTTACTTGTGCAACAATAATAGATGATATTACACGTGAAACAGCAAATATAGCGCTTAAAACAATGATTGGAACATTAAGACTACCTGTACCAATATACTCAGCTATTAAGCAAGGAGGACAGAGACTATATGCTAAGGCTCGTAAGGGTCAAGAGGTTAATCCTCCAATTAGAGATATGATAGTACATAATGCAGAGTTATTAGACATAAAAGAGGTAATTTTGTGGGATTCCAGAGATAATTGCAGGCGCGGATACGAGATAAGGGCTATATTTGATGTTGCAAGCGGAGTGTATATACGGAGTCTGTCTGAGGAGTTAGGTAAGAGATTAGGATATCCAGCTACTACAGCCAGTCTAAGGCGTATATCAATAGGGGAGTATAAGATAGAAGACTCGCAGATACTAAGTAATGTTAAACCTGTTTTGTGCGGATAGGGAGAATCGAACTCCCGTCTGATCCTTGGCAAGGATCTGTCATACCACTAAACTATACCCGCATTTAATCTTAGTAAATAGATTATACAATAAGACATCATACTTGCAAAACTGTGGATAACTAAGTGGATATGTGGATAACGGACATTTATAAAAGACTTCTAAGGTACAATTGTTATAAATATGGCTAAACATAACGAAATAGGGAGGATGGGAGAAGATGTCGCTTGTAAATTTCTCATAAAAAGAGGATTGAAGATAATAGAGCAGAATCATTGGCGCAAATGGGGAGAAATTGATATTGTTGCACAAGAAACAGTGGGGAAGTTGGGTAGTAGACATAAGATTACTCACTTCGTAGAGGTTAAGACTACTAGCAAGCCTTACACGTGTAACTCATCTATAGATGACTGGAGGCCAGAGGATATGATACATAGTAGTAAGATTAAACGATTAAGGCGAGTTATACAGACCTATATTATGGGGAATGATGTGGAAGAGTGGGTATTTGATGTGATAATTGTATACTTAAACAAAAGGACAAGAATGGCAAGGTGTAAATATATAAAGGACATTATACTATAGTCCTTTATATGTCCGTTA
>CAZGTE010000031.1:2196-4303 GCA_964528515.1 uncultured Candidatus Saccharibacteria bacterium | reverse complement strand
TATCGGGGTGTAGCATAGTGGTAGTGTGCTCGCTTTGGGAGTGAGTGGTCCGAGTTCGATTCTCGGCATCCCGACAAATAATAGAGTACTTATTGTTACAGAGATTCTATCTATTATAAACTTCAGTGAAGATTCTTGCGGAATCTATTAAGTTGTCTTGGAATTCAGCAAGTGATTGCGATAAGGTCATTGAGAGTAGCTCGTCTAAGCTCTTATTTGTATGCTCATTGATACTGTTATTTATATGAGAGAGGGTGATTGCTTTAAGATTTCTGTCCTTGGTCTCTGCTTTGCGAGTGCTGGTGACTATTATGCCCACTAACTTGCCAGAGGAGTCTATTACAGCGCCTCCAGAGCTACCACCTTGAGCTACGATAGTACCTCCTAAGGATACTAGATCATTAGTAGGAGTACTTACACCATTAGGGTCACTAAATGTGGCAACCTTCTTGATTGTTGTTACTGTGCTCACTGGATTTAATGAGTGCAGAGTAGCTCTAGGACCTAAGAATTCCGAAGGGTAGGCTCGTATTAGCACTTCTTGTCCTTGCTCTACTGATAGTAAGTTTGCATTAGTCTGTAGGTAGTTGAATTGATAAGATAAAGGCAGGCTATCTAGTCTCTTAGATATTTGCAAGATTGCATAGTCATCTTGTCCAGTACTCTTTTGTTCTGTTTTATTTATCTGGTCTGCATTCTTATATACCCATGACTCTGGAATATAGAGGACTTTCGCCTTATAGGCGTCTCTAGCAGGACTACCAGTACGAACAGTGCAGGAGATTGTAGCGTCTGTAAGTTGCTCTAAGAGCATATATTGCGCTATATGAGCATTAGTTAGAATCTTACCAGTAGGGGAGACTATAACTCCTGTAGCAGTACCACTCTTAAACTTGCCTGAGCCCTTGCATAATATATTCACTACTGTGTCTGCATATAGATTGTTAATAGCAGTGAATGATAGTAGTTCAGTAGATGATTGAACCTCTGATTGAATTATTGTCTGCTGGACTTGCGACTGTACTACAGTGCTCTGCATTGAGAGTAGGGCAACCAAGGCTTGCAAACTTATGATTAATGATGCTAACAACTCATTCATTTCATAGATTATAGCATTTTTGTAAATTTCTGATAGTATAGTTGGACTATCTAATGCGGGTGTAGTTTAGTGGTAGAATGTCTGCCTTCCAAGCAGAGGACGGGGGTTCGATTCCCCCCACCCGCACACATTAAAAAAAGGACATACAAAATATGTCCTTTTTTTAAATACTAACTACCACATAGGACTCACAAATCTAATACCCTCATTCTAAATTACTTTATTAGATCTCTTGCCATATAGGTAAGATACGCACGGTAACACTCTTGTCATCAAGTTCCAAATTTCCTCGCACACATGATAGTGTGTAAGTGACCTCTTCTGTAATGTTATTAGACCATCTTCGTCCGACTTCGCTACTCCAAGAATCACCTCTTGTAGATACGATGCTACAAGAATCAACATTTTGAGAATTCCATTCTATCTGGGATTTACCACCCCTCTTAACAAATCTTGGAGTTGCAGTTATGTTAAAGTCTACAACTATACTAAAGTCTCCACCAGTGTTAGTACCTCCACCAGTGTTAGCACCTCCACCAGTGTTAGTACCACCACCGCCACCAATTGTGACACCTGAGCATTCTAGATCTACTCCTGGTATGCATGATGGAAGATGATTACAATCGGGGAATATTGCACCGGCAGGAGAGTCAACTGGACAAGTAGTTATGCCTGAATCACAATCCTCAATTATAGGAGGAGGAAGTACAAAATTATGACAAACATCAGCGCAATCTCTAGTTCCGTGCATTGTTCTTACTATGTCAACCCCGCATATATTCTCTGTGAATGTAGCCGTGCACGGATTACCAAAAAATGCTGGATTAGGTGGCATTGGTAATGCTGGACAAGTACCCCCACATGGAATATGTGTAATATGTATAGTTCCACAAGCATTTATTGGCGAGCGACACATTAATGTACCTACACATCCTCCAGGAGGTGTAGGACCACCAGGAGGTGTAGGACCACCAGGAGGTGTAGGACCACCAGGAGGTGTAGGACCAC
>CAZGTE010000031.1:0-2096 GCA_964528515.1 uncultured Candidatus Saccharibacteria bacterium | reverse complement strand
CAGGAGGTGTAGGGTCGTCATCACCATTACCACCATCACCATTACCACCACCTCGATTAGAATTTTCTCTGTCACCAGTACAGCCACCACAGACACCTTCAGGTGTTCGGGTACGCTCTATGCTTACTCCTGCAGCATTAACAATATTGTTAAAGTCATTTACACAAGCATATTCTGTAACAAGCTGCCCATCTACCATATGTTGACCTACGATGTCACCAAATGTATCACCGTGCTGAGCGCTGAGGTCTGTTGTATTAAACCTACTACCCCCATCATCTCCGCCGTTATCACCAAAGCTTCTACTTTGACCCCCGCTACTGAAACTTCCTGGACCAACACTGAACCCCCTACCCCCACCTCCACTAAAAGAAACAACACCAAGATCTACAGACCAACCACCATCGTCATCATCATCATCATTATTACCACCACTACCGCCTGAACCACTACCACCGGTATCTGAACTACCACTACTTGAACCACCTCCACCAGTATGATGCGCATCTGCAAAGGGAATTATTGATACTGATAAAGATAACAATACTAAGGAAATTACTCCTATAACCAATGTCTTCATTTTAATTTTATTTATCATATACATATATCTATCTCCAATCTGTTAAAAACATACCAGTTTGTACAAAGTTATCTAAATCAATGTCTAATATTTTATCATCAATACCTAACTGCTTATTAGAACCTTCTCTTATGGAATATATTTCTATTCGCGGTCTTGGATCTGTTCTTAGTGTATTCCAATTTGCAGTCTGGAGGGCAATCTTATTACCATCTGGAGAGAAAGCCGCCCAAAAAGCATTTACATGTATAACATTCTCAGCAGTAAGAACAAAGTATTCCTTATCTATGTCATATTTATTAGAGAATATATAAACATGTCCTGAATCTGGAAGTGTCCAAGCTAGCTTATGTCTGTCTCTTGATATAGCTAAGTTTGAATTGCCGCCCAATACTCCATCTGTGCTCCATACTCTTTCTTCTTTTTCTATACCAACAATACCAATATAAATACCACCATTCTTTAGATAGTAAAATATATTATCAGAAATCCATTTTGGGCTAGATCCTACCCAGAGCTCCCTAGATGTCCACTTGCCAGAGTCATCACGATTGGTCAAGTAGATAGTCCAGTCATTTGCTTGTGGAGGCCTGTCCGTAGCAACTATTGTACGAGAAGTATATAAAACAGAATATGAGTCATTTACTGATGCAGAGCCTTTAGGATTGGCTACTCTAGCTATAATCTCTCTATGTCCACTCACCTTATCAGAATAGATTAAATCAAACATTACAGACTTACCTAAAGACGCGCTTAGCTTTAAGTTCTCAGCAGTTGTTTCAAAAAATACTTGTTTAGTTCCATCAGCATTAAAGGAGTTAAACATTGTAATGTGTTCAACAGGGTCAGGAGCATCATTTATTTGTTTTATCGTTCTATTGTCAAAATCATAGATATAGCTGTCTGTGTACCCGCCACTCTTAGGAGTAAGAGTTAGATAGAGCTCTCCTAGTGGTCTTGGCTGCTGAGGAATGTCTGTAAGAAGATCGCTACTATATGATATGTCTGCCACTACAGGTTCTGATTTCGTTCCTAGTGTTAATCCTTGAGACACAAACCATATAAATCCTCCTATAGATGTTACTATTAGTAAGACTACAATAGTAATTAAAATTCTTACAGTAGAGTTTGGAGAGTCCTCAGTAGGGGGAGTAGGGGTAGGAGCAGAGGTAGTAGGATTGTTATTTTGAATATTATTGTCCATATTTTTTAATAAATTATTATTAGGTTGCTAATTTAATAGTAATTGTATCAGACGCATTATATCTATCAAGTAAGTTCTTAGATTAAACTCTGAACCAGGAAGTCTTCACTTTTCATTCCAAGAATAAAAACTTCGTAAGGCGTCAACCAACTGAGACGTTTCCTCGGTCGGTGATTTAACTTCGTTTCAATTTTAATAACATCACTCTGAGTAATTATACCAGTAATCTCCTTTTTAGGGAAATATTTGTCCAAGTCCACCCGCTTTGAGACTCATTGACTAATAATATACTAAAATACCACATAGGACTCA
>CAZGTE010000030.1:0-5878 GCA_964528515.1 uncultured Candidatus Saccharibacteria bacterium | reverse complement strand
GAGAGTCTGCTTGATGGCCACGACGGCGCAATCTCTTGCGTTTCTTGGGCTTTCTTATGTGTAATTTACCAGTCTTACCATTAAGGGAGAGCTTGTGGTGTTGCGGTAGCATGTGTCTTTCCTTGAGGTCCTTTATGATACGCCCAAGTGTTGACTCACTCGGTGGGGCTATGCCCCACGCAATACAATGGGGCACTATCATCTTTGCGAGCTTTTTCTTACCTATTCGTGGGTGAGCTTTTCTTTGGTTGATAATGTATTCTTCTACTCTGTAATCGACTCTTCTTTTGTTCTTTTTCTTTGGTGCTCTACTTTGACTATTTAAAGCATCTAGTCTTCCATCACCTTCTTCTATTTTAGCCTTCCATCTATAGAGCGACGCTCTTGAGATATTGAATGCATCCATTGTTGCTTGTAATCCATGCTTACTCCAGAATGTGAGTATTTGTATTCTTTTCTTTGCTTCTTCTTGTATCATATATGCGTAACGATACGCATTTTCGTACAAGATGCGAGAGCCTACAACTCCCTTACTTATGTTTGATATTCTCATTACTCCTTTTGTTAAGGAGTCTCATATGTATGTGGACTTTTACAGAATTGGAGTGATGCGTCGGAGGGTTTAATCTAAGATTGAAAAGATAGTTGATTGGATTTTGTGGTACAATAAAGAACGACCACACCAAAGTCTTGGTAGAAACCTAGGTTATATTGTGCTAGACTGGCTCAACAATGCCAAGAGATAATGAGCGAGTAAGGATAAATGAAGAAATACGCGTACCTGAGGTGCGAGTAATAGGAGCCGAGGGAGAGAATCTTGGTGTTATTACTGTGCGTGAGGCTATCGCTAAGGCTCGGTCAGCTGGACTAGACCTTATAGAAATTTCTCCTAAAGCTCGTCCACCAGTAGCCAAGATTACTGACTATGGCAAGTATAGCTACGAATCTAAGAAGAGAGATAAAGAGATAAAGTCCAAGCAAGTAAAAACTGAAACAAAAGTCGTCCAAGTTAAGATTGGTACGGGAGAGAATGACTTAAAGCGTAAGGCTGGTAAGGCTGGCTTATGGCTAAGTAATGGGCATAGGGTAAAGGTGGATCTATTCCTCTGGGGGCGCTACAAGTATATGGACTTCAAGTTCTTAAAGGAGAAGTTGGAGAGATTCCTTGCAATTATTCCAGAATCGTTTAAGATAGCCGATGTTATCAAGAAAAGTCCTAAGGGACTATCAACTGTTATTGAATTAGACAAAACAGGCACAGGTGTTACATTTGATTTCCAAAAAGAACAAAATGAAGACAAATAAAAGTTACAAAAAGAGAATAAAGGTTACAAAGAATGGCAAAGTTCTGGCGCGTAAAATTGGACAGAACCACTTTAATTCTAAGTCTACTGGAGTACAGAGACTAGCCAAGAAGCGCTTACAGAAGATTACATTAAGTCAAAGAGTTAAGCGCCGATTCTTAGCAGGAGTATAGGGCGAATTTTTAATTTATAAATTTTTAATTTTTAATATGGTTAGAATAAAAAGAGGAACAACATCAAATAAAAGTCGTAAGAATATCTTAAAGCAAGTGAAGGGCTATAGATTTAACCGATCTAACAAAGAGCGCGAGGCAAAGGTAGCAATTGCTCATGCGGGTAATCATGCATTTGCTCACAGACGCAAGAAGAAAGGTGACTTCCGTCGCTTATTCACTATCCGTATTAATGCCGCACTAAGAGCACTTGGATATTCATACAGTAAATTTATAGACATACTAAAGAAGAAGGATGTAACACTAGACCGTAAGGTGTTATCTCAGATAGCTCAAGAGTCACCAGAGACATTTAAGAGGATTGTCTCTCAGGTTACTAATTAATCTCTCCTAGAGCTAGAAGTCAATTGTAATACGCTGTCCTTGTTCTGGAGCTATTGCATCTACACCTAGATTATCTCTAAGACGCTGAACTAGGAATAGTGACGCGCGGGGCTCCCCCATCGCTACGAACACTTTCTTAAGAGTACCTGCTGTACTCTCTACAAACTTTACCAAATTAGTACTGTCTTTATGTCCGGAGTAGCCTCTTATTGTATTTATCTTCGCTCGTACTGTTACCTTAGCCTTATTTATATATACGACCTTATTGCCATCTTGTATCTGACGACCAAGAGAGTGCGCTGCTTGGTATCCTACGAAGAGTATCATATTGTTCTTATCTCCTAAGAACTTCTTCTCATGACTTAATACTCTGCCTCCTACAGACATTCCTGAACTAGAGATTATGACCTTAGACCCTTTCTGCTTGCTTATATTCATTGACTCTTGTGAGTTAGCTATCTCTATAAACTTGGGGAAATCAAATATATCATCACCATTTTTAATTTCATTTTTAACTTTGTCATTAAATAAATTAGAATGCTTACGGAATACATCTGTCACCTTAGAGCCAAGAGGAGAATCTAGGTACACTGGTATACTTGGAATACTCTTATCTTCTATTAGCTTATTTAGTTCATAGAGTAATATCTGTGTGCGTTGCATAGAGAATGCTGGTATCAGTAGCGTCCCACCAGTCTTAGCTGTCCAAACCATTGCCTCAGCTAGCTTATGAGTGCGCTTATTCTTGTCTTCGTGGTCTCTGTCTCCGTATACACTTTCTATTAACAAATAGTCCACATCCTTAATAAGGTCTGTGTCTCGTAGTAGAGGTGCTGGAGTATTACCAAGATCACCAGTGAATACTAATTTCTTCTTACTGTCACCATTACCTCTTACCATCTCTACAATTGCAGAGCCTAAGATATGTCCAGCATCTAAGAACTCCACGCTCATATCATCAATATTAAACTTTTTATAGTAATCCACTGTCTTCCACAAGCTAAATGCTAGTGCTGTGTCTGCAGTGCTATATAAAGGGTCCACTTTCATCTCTCTTGCCTCTTGCGTAAGTATCTTAACTGCGTCTGCAAGCATTGGCTCTGATAAGTCGCGCGTTGCCTCTGTAGAGTATATAACTCCTCTAAATCCATCTTTGACTAATTTGGGTATCTTACCTATGTGATCTGAGTGCGCATGAGTAACGATAAGTATGTCTACATCTTTAGGGTCATAATCGAATTTC
Source organism: uncultured Candidatus Saccharibacteria bacterium (assembly GCA_964528515.1). Lineage (GTDB taxonomy): Bacteria > Patescibacteriota > Minisyncoccia > Phycocordibacterales > UBA2100 > S139-169. Next base: position 2,774 of record CAZGTE010000030.1, on the reverse strand, counting down.
ATATTCTGTTCATACCCTCCTTTGGATTGCAATAGACCGCAGTCTATCAGGATTTTCTTGCCCATAGTCTCAAGCATAAAGTTTGCGCCAGTAACTGTACCAACTCCCCCATAGAATATTATTTCACTTTTGTCTTCTTCTATATTCATTATTAAATATTATAACATGAAAAAGACCAACAGAAGTTGGTCTTTTTCAAATCGCGAGTTTATTGACCTGATTAACTCAGGTGGGTGCTCGCAACTTATTGCCAAGGCAATAAGTGATATAAGGCTCCCTCAATATCATTATTCGGTAATAATCCCCGCGACTAATATTATTATACCGCACTTTTACAGAAAGTGAAATACTACCTATCCCCCATTAATTTATCTGAATATATCATCTTTGCATCTGGTCGCTCATATCCGAATAGCTCCTCCTCTGAGAAGAATCTTGCAACCTCAATCTCCCCATTATCTACAGAGTCTGATGCGTGTACAAGATTTGACTGTGTAGACAAAGCAAGATCACCACGAATAGTACCAGCATCTGCCACTACAGCATCTGTAGCTCCTACGATAATCCTTGTAGCTTTAACTGCATTAAAGCCAGATAGTGCCATAAGAACTACTGGTGCTGACTGCATAAAACCTTTAACATTTGGGAAGAATGGCTTATCAGCAATATGACTATAATGCTCATCGAGTACTATGTCACTTAATTTTGTCATTTTCGTACCAATAATCTTAAGTCCCTTGCGTTCAAGACGCCCAACAACCTCACCAAAAAGACCGCGAACTAGTGCATCGGGCTTTATAATAATCAAAACTTTCTCCTCTTTCATAAAATTATATTGTTATGTTAAATAATTATAATAGAATTCTAACACACAACACTATGATACGATAGAGAATTGTAGATTAAATATGAGAGTGTCCGTGATGTTTGTGCTTTGGCTTATACCCTTTTAAGAAGAATACTGCCAAGATAGTTACAATAGGTACTGTGAGTATAAGCCCAACACTACCTACTATAGCCCTGACTATCTCAGTTGCGAAAATTTCAGAATTGATTGATGCAAGAATACCAGATGGAGATATATAAGAAAGTAGTAATATAGGTAATGCAGCTCCAGTATAGGCAAGTACTAGAGTATTCACCAGTGAGCTAGTGTGTGCACGCCCAACTCGCATAGCTCTAGAGTATACTTCGCGCCTACTTATACTTTTATTACTGTCATATAGTTCCGTAACAACAGATGCCTGAGTAATTGCAATATCATCAAGTACCCCTAGTACACCAATAATAATTGCACCAATCAGAAGAGCAGTTAGATCAAGCGATCCGCGAGTATTAAAGTTTAAAGACACTGAAGCTTCTGAAGCAAATCCAGACAGGTCACTAAAATTCACCGCTACAACAGCAAATATTCCTGTAATAATGACAGCAATCATTGTACCTGTATATGCCACAGCAGACTCTTTATTGAATCCATGAGTCAAGAAAATGGCAAAGAATAGAATTCCTGATGCAACAAGAACACTTATGGCTAAGGGGTCCCAACCATTAAGTAGTCCTGGCAGTAGCACATAGAATATAGCAAGTAGGCTACCGGCAATAGCCAGTAATGATCGTGCTCCTTGCCAACCACCAAATACAACTACAACAAAAACAAAAAATAATACAAGAATAAGCAAAGAGCCTTTACGGTCTATATTAACTATTCCGAATAGCTCTGTTCCATCAATAAAGATATTATGATTAAAATAGAATTTATCTCCCTCGTCTAATTGAAGATAATCATTTTCAATTATTATAATTTCTCCCTTTTTCGGTCCATCAAGAACCCTAGCTTGTATATTTTGATATAAGTGATCAGTATCAGTGCCTAGTATTTCTCTTACTTCTTCACTAAGTACCTTTAAAACCTCTCCATGAAATGTTCCTTGGAAGGAATTGTGCATCTCTTGCGCTGATGCAAACATTGGTAAAGAAAAAATAACTACTAGAAAAATAGCCAAGTATGCATATGAGAATATTGTCCGAATGGTTATCATGAGGTATTTTTCTTATAAGATAATAATGTTTTTAATATTAGCACAATTATAAAGATGATTGTAGCGGACACAACAATTGACGCTCCTGATGGTAAATCAAGATAATACGAGCCGGATAATCCTATGATAAAAGCTGTAAGTGAAAACATAATTGCAGAAAATACATACCAGTAGAATGAGCGAGTTATTAGTTTGGAGGTTATTGGAGGGATAATCAGAAGAGCGCTTACAAGAATAATTCCTAACAATTTAACACCAAGTACAACAGAAAGAGCCAACAGGATATAGAAAAGTAAATCAAGATATTTAGTATTTATACCTGATGTCCATGCCATATCTTCTGAAAGAGATATTAAAATAAATTTTCTGAAAAATATATATACAACTAGCAATATACTAGAGGAAACAATTGCGATAGTCCATACATTCGCCCAAGTTACGGCTAAGATATTACCAAAAAGAAAACTAATCAAATCTGGCTGATACCCGGGCTGTAGCGAGATTAAGATAATTCCCATTGCCATTGCAGTGGTAAAAATAATACCAACAACTGCGTCTGATGCTAAATTAGCATGCCTCTCAAGGAAGAATATAAGCATTCCAAGCAAGACTCCAATTATTAATGCACCAGTAAAAGGTGCCATACCAACCACCATAGCAATAGCAACTCCAAGAAGGGACGCATGAGCAATCCCATCAGAGAAAAAAGACATCTTACGCAATGTCATAAAAGAG
>CAZGTE010000029.1:0-6208 GCA_964528515.1 uncultured Candidatus Saccharibacteria bacterium | reverse complement strand
GTCCGTCTTCTGCTACACTCTTGCGATGATTGCCCTCAAAAGAGAATGGAAGAGTAACAATAGCCACAGTCAGGGCACCTATCTCTCTGGCAACTTTTGCTATTACTGGTGCAGATCCAGTGCCTGTACCACCACCAAGTCCGCAGGTAACAAATACCATATCAGAGCCCTTGAGAGCATCTTGTAAGTCTTCTAATTGCTCTTCTGCGGCACGCTTACCAATGTCTGAGTTCATACCACTGCCTAGTCCTCGTGTAAGATCCTTACCAATGTGTACCTTGTCTTTAGCTGGTGAATGGTGAAGATCTTGAGCATCAGTATTTACTACAATAAAATCAACTCCCTTAACTCTAGAGTCAATCATATGATTAATAGCATTACACCCTGACCCTCCTGTACCTATTACTCTTATGCGAGCAAAACTCTCTATCTCTGGTTTTATTTGTTTCATTCGCATAGTCTACCATATTAATAGTGAGCAACAAATTTTTAATTTATAACCAATTTTTATACTTAAAGAACACAAAGATTCCAGAAGAAGAAATAATCATAATGAGTAATATGAGCCAGAAGTCATATGAACCTCCTACTATTGGCATATTACGAGCATTCATACCAAATATTGTAGCAATCAAAGATGGTACCAGTGTTACAAATGCAACAATTGTGAATACCTGCATTATAGAGTTCTGTTTTATAGATAGTAGAGAATCATTAGTAGCGCGCAGCTCCCTATGTAGAGAAAATAGGCTATTAATACGCTGGTGAACTTTGTCGTAATTACTAAGGAGTGCGGTGGAGTATCTGGTAAAGCTCTTGTTGTAGAAATCCTTAGAGTGTTCTGATAGCAGAGTAAGAACTTCTCTATGTGGCTCTACTGATTGTTGTAAGTCTAGTATCTTACGTCCAGACTCTGCTAGTGCTAGCACCATCTCGCGCTCCTTGCCGGAGTACACAGACTCTTCAATAACCTTCATTCGAGAGCGCAATCTAGTAAGCTCATTACCGAGCTCCTCATATAGACCTCTCGTAATGTAATAGAATAATACTCCTGAGTTAAAGTTCTTGCTATGCATTTGCTCTCCCATAGTAAGAGCCTTAGAGAATTTTATTACAGTCTCTACATCCTCATACCTTGTCGTGATGATGAAATCTTTACCTAAGACGAAGTCCACCTCCTTATCATCTATGAAGTGTAGAATGACATATATATAATCCTTGCGTATATCTATCTTAGAGCGCATACTTGGAGAGAGTAACTCACTTGTAACAAGCGGGTCAAGGTTAAACTCTTTAGAAAGGTCTACCATCTCCTCACTACTTGGAGACTTTAAGTCTATCCAGGTTATGCCATTATATAACACTCTCTTAATCATTATCAGACAGTATAACAGATGTAGATAAATATTTTATTTGATATGTGTATAAAACAATGTAGAATAGTGATAATAATTTTACTTTAATATGGGATTTTTCACACCACGATTAGGAATAGACTTAGGGACTACATATATATTAGTCTATGTCCCAGATAAAGGAGTCGTACTCAGAGAGCCATCAGTAGTGGCAGTTAGTAGCGATAATAAGATATTAGCAGTAGGGGACGATGCTAAAGAGATGATAGGTAGAACCCCAGACGACATAATAGCCTTCAGCCCAATGAAAGACGGTGTGGTAGCAGACTATCATGTCACTGAGGCAATGCTCAGATATTATATCAATAAAGCATTGGGCAAGTGGAACATCTTCAAGCCTGATGTGATGATAAGTGTACCAGCCGGAGTAACTAGCGCAGAGAGGCGAGCTGTAATAGAGGCAGCAGTAAAGGCAGGAGCTAAGAGTGCACAGGTTGTCAAAGAGCCAATACTTGCAGCAATTGGTGCAGACATACCAATATATGAGGCAAGAGGACATATGATAGTAGATATCGGAGGAGGTACTACAGATGTCGCAGTCATCTCTCTTGGAGGTATTGTGGCCAGTAAGAGTGTTAAGGTTGCTGGTAATAAGTTGCAACACTCAATAATAGACTATGTGAAGAAAGAGTATAACTTAATGATAGGAGATAAAATGTCAGAGGATATAAAGATAATGATAGGCTCAGCTATAGATATGAATGAAGACGAGGAGATATCAATGACAGTTAAGGGTAGAGATCACCTTACTGGATTGCCACGATCAGTAGAGATTAAGACCAATGAGGTGGTCAAGGCAATACGCCACGATTTGCGTGAGATGATACAGGCAATAAGAGATGTTCTACAAGAGACGCCACCAGAGCTCTCAGCAGACATAATAGATAATGGAATAATAATGAGTGGAGGTACAAGTCAATTACGCAACTTGCAAGAGCTTGTATATAGGCGCACTGGCGTTAAAGCAGTGCTTGCTAATGATGCTCTATATTGTGTAGCTAAGGGTACAGGTAAGGCTCTTACTCACCTAGATACTTACAAGAAGGCAATTGCATCGAAGCGTTAATAAGTGATATACTCCACCTATGCAAGTTAAGGATTTACACATAGATGAATTACACCATGCTTATTTATTAAATGGAGGTCTTAATGACAGCACTATTTTAGAAAGTAATTTAGAGAGAATATTCAATGTTGAATTAATTAAGAATCCAGATGTTCTTATTAAAAAAGCTCACGCTTTTCAAGTTAATGATGCAAGAGAGGTGGTAGAATATGTGAGTAAGTCGGCATTAGTGTTAGGTGCTAAGAAGATTATATTAATACATTTTAGTAATATTACGACAGAATCTCAGAATATATTATTAAAGACTCTTGAGGAACCAGCAAAGGATACTCATATATTTATAATAACTCCAAATGTAGATATGTTACTACCGACAGTATTGTCTAGATGTATGCGTATTCAATTACAATCAAATAAAGAAGACCACTTGGCGGCTGGAACATCAAGTGACAGTGTTGAAGGATTTATTAAATCCAGTATTCCAGAGCGTCTAAAGATTATAGACAAGATAGATAAAGGGAAAGACAAGTCAGAGAATAAGGCAAAGATGCTAGAGATACTAAGTGGTATTGAGGAATATTTAGACAGTAGTAAACCTGAGCTTGATAATAATGAGCAATTACTCAAGTGGAAGCTTGGAGCAGAAGCAGTATTACAAGCACAGAGATATATGAGAGATAAGGGTGCAATGAGCAAGATGCTTATGGAGTCTGTGGCGATTGTGTTATAATATGATTTCTTAATAATTCATATACAAAAAATAAAATGACAGACTTCACACAAATCAAAGATAAATTAGCAAAATCGCAAGAGTGGCTACTTAATGAGTTTTCAGGTATTCGCACTGGGCGCGCTGTACCTGCGCTCTTAGACAATATAATGGTAGATGCCTATGGCTCTAAGACACCGCTAAAGCAGCTTGCAAATATTGGTACAGAAGATGCACGAACTCTGCGTATTAGTCCATTTGATATAAGTCAAATAAAGGATGTAGAGAGAGCGATAGCAGATGCAGACTTAGGAGTGAGCGCGCAGGCAACATCGAGCGAGGTGAGGGTAATATTCCCCGAGCTTACAGGAGAGAGACGAGAGCAGCTACTCAAGATTGCAAAGTCTAAGCTAGAGGAGGCGCGCGTGGCAGTGCGCGGTGCAAGAGATGAATTCAAGAAAGTCTTACAAACAAAAGAGAATGACGGAGACCTTAGCAAAGACGAGAATCACGATGCGCAAGAGGAAATGCAGAAGTTAGTAGAGGAAGCTAATAAGGAACTAGAAGAACAGTATAATAAGAAGGAAGACGAGATTAAGAATTAAGTCAATAACAAAAACATTATGAGTATATTATTATTTCTGGGGGTACTTATTGTACTTATTGTAGTGCATGAGCTAGGACACTTCTTAGCTGCCAAGATGTTCAATATAAAAATTGAAGAATTCGGTGTCGGATATCCTCCTCGAGCATTAAAGCTTGGCAAAATAGGAGAGACAGTGTACACACTTAATTGGATACCATTTGGTGGATTCGTTAAGATATTTGGAGAGAGTCTAGGAGAAGATGTCCCAGAGGAATTAAGAAAGAGGGCATTAGTTACGCAGAAGAGATGGAAACAAGCAGTGGTATTCGCCGCTGGAGTTGTATTTAATGTGATATTTGCATGGATACTATTCTCAGCTAGTTATATGATGGGCTCACCAATTGTGGTAGATGAGAAATTAGTAGATAGGAGTAGTGGTGAGATAGTATTAGCAATAAGTGGCGTATTACCTAGTTCTCCTGCATATGTAGCAGGACTAGAGCCTGGAGACACCATAACAGCATTATCCTCAAGCGATAATGAGATTAAAAACCCATTACCGTCTGATGTAAGTAAGTTTATCTCAGAGAATGCAGGGCAAGAAGTACAAGTGTTCTATCAGAGAGGTTCTGGAGACAATATCACAGTTGGTAGTGTTGAGATAATCCCAAGTCACGGAGTGCTTAGTGACAAGAAAGGGACTCCAGCAATAGGAATACAGATGGTTCTAATATCTAATGAGAGACAGTCTGTATGGAGATCAATAATACTTGGGGCAGATAAGACATATAGAGCTACTATTGCAATAGCGGTAGGGACAGCTAAGTTCTTGAAGTCCGCAGTCACAGGTAATGCAGATTGGCAAGCTGTTGCTGGACCTATAGGTATTGTGAATCTTGTGGGAGACGCGTCATCACTTGGATTGATTCACCTTATCAATTTCACAGCTATGATATCAATAAACCTAGCTATTATAAATATGATACCTATTCCAGCACTTGACGGTGGTCGATTACTATTTGTAGCTATAGAGAGTATTACTCGGCGTAAGATAAATAGCTCTGTTGCAGGAGTACTTAATATGATTGGATTCGGATCTATTATACTACTTATGCTAGTTATTACATATAATGACATAATTAGAATATTCACATAGTATGACCTCTGCTCGCCGTATAACTAAGAGAGTCAGACTCGCACAAAAAAAGAGGAAATCACAACTAATATTCTTCCTATTATTTTGCGTAGCTGCTATACTTGCTTATGCTGGACTTAGTCTATTATTAGTACAACAAGGTTTTAAAATTGAGACAATAGTAATTAGTAATAATAAAGATGTTAATGCAGATTTAATACAAATAACCACAAGGAAGAACTTAGCCTCTGTTAATTCCATGGCTTTATTTAGGGGTACGATACTTACTTATAATAAAAAGTCTATTAAAGAGGACTTGCTATTTACATATCCAAGATTAGAAAGTGTCGAATTAAATATAATAAAATTAGACACAATAGAGATAGTGGTAGAAGAGAGAATAGCAGTCGCGCAGTGGTGTGGGGAGAGTTGCTATTTAGTCGATAGAGGAGGCTTTGTATTTGAAGAAATTAAATCAAGTAGAGATGATTTGGTAAAATTTAAAGGAAATTTATCTAGAGATGTTTTGCGTCAAACATTATTAAAAGAAGATTTTATTAGAGTAAATTCTTTAATTAAGTCTTTGCAGAATAGTAGGATACAAGTAGAGGTTGTAGATATTAATGATAGAGAGATGGTGATAAAGAATAAAGAGCATCCAGATTTTAAAATAAAAATAGATGATAATCTCGATAGGGTTTTCTCATATATAGAGATTACACTGGATTCTAAAGGGTATAAAGAGAAGTTGGCTACTGACGATGGTGTAGGATATATAGATCTTAGATTTGGTAATAGAATTTATTATAAATGATGTAAAAGTCCACACACCACAATTGGCAAGAGAGCCTCTCTTGCCAAAAATAATGCCGACACCAAAAGAACTAGAAAAAACCTTTACCAAAATTGTGGAAAGGCTTAAACGAGATGGTAAGCTCTCAGACGAGGAGTACCGACAATATCTCTCTATCTAGTAGCTTTTATTCAGAGACTCTACTAATAACTCTGTAAAGTTGTCAGGCAAACTCTTTTTTGACGGGTTTGTCTTTTCATTCTCTCGTCCCTTCTTTGCTAATGCTTTTAATTCTGTTATTTGTGCTTCTGTTATTTTTGTCATAATGTTTTATTTGTTAGTTAGTAATTTCATGTATATTATCCCATTTTTTATTGTGTTTGTCTATCTGACCCTGGGTTAATGTCTTTGCTAGACCATACTTAATTTCAACTGTCTTAGTGCCTATCTGTAATATCCAAGCACATATGGCGGAAAGTTAGTAAACTAAACTAATGACCGTTA
>CAZGTE010000028.1:0-6994 GCA_964528515.1 uncultured Candidatus Saccharibacteria bacterium | reverse complement strand
TATGATTTCTACAGGAATTGTATGAGTATTATCGGTAATTGATGGATGAATACGCCTCACTGTGCCACTTGTAATTTCCGTAGCTCCTTTTCTTTGTATTGACAATACATCTCCTTTAGATAAGTGACTTATAAGATTTTGATTAACATAAATAAGAATTTGTCTTTGATTATCTGCTACGGTAAATAATTCTGTTCCAGTACTAACTAATTCTCCTACCTCTACTAATCTATCAACAATAACACCAGAAAATGGAGTGCGAACTGATGCCTTAGCGAGATTAATTGAAGAAATATTAATAAGTCCAGATAATTGTGACATTTCTCCGATAATTTCGGCTAAGCTTGCTTTTCTTTGGTATTTTCCTGAAGAATATAAGTCTTGCGCTTGTAATTCTTGTTTTTCCAAAATACTTAATTCTCCATCTATACGAGTTTTTTCAATTTTCTCTAAATTATCCAGTGTATTTGTCTGCAAAGATGCGGTACTCCTTAACTCTCTGGCAGTAGCTATTTTTGCATCATAGAAGCTGGAAACTCGTTTGATCTCTGCTAAAATAGACTCAACTCCTTTCTGTGAAGATAATATAGATGACTGATGCTTGGTAATGGAAGATATTACCAAAGATAGGTCTGTAGAAGTTGCACCATCTGTTGCATCCAGTGTTTTTTTAACCAATCGCAGTGTTTCTAGTTTTGATTTAGCTATATAATCTGCTCGATTTAAAATAGTGTCCCACTCAGAATTTGAAAGTGAGTCTCTATGTCTATAAATAGACTGTTGTGTAGAGTTAAATTCACTGTATAAACTAGAACTGTCTGATAATTGTGAAATAGCAGCTGCTTTGCTTCCCGGATCATTATCTCCCAGAATACTTTCAAAATCATAATTAACATCATATCCGGGCATCTCTAAAATTTTATTCACAGAGTTTAAGGAGCTTGCTATAGAAGAGTGCACTGAAGTAACAGCATTGTATGATTGTGAATAAATAGCAGATATGTCCGCTCTCTTTTTAGCTCTCAGTCCACTCAAGGACTGAGACAACTCTTCCTCTCTGGATTCAGACTCTTTCTCCATCGCTACATATTTGTCTCTTACATTTGCTTGTTGTAATTGTGCTGTCTTTTCCTTAATATTTACAATGTCAATTGAATCATCTAAAATGCTTAAAGCATAATTTTCAATATTCTTTCGGGAGTTAAATACTATCTCCAATGACGCAAACTGTTTTTTCATACTATTAAACATTGCCCGTTCTCTATCTGAATTTACTATAATAATTGTTTGATGAGCAGAGACATTGTCTCCCTCTGATGCGAATACTCTAGATACCGTTCCAGATACTTCAGAACGGATAATAGATTTTTGCAAAGGAACCACTGTGCCTGATATACGCCTGTATGTTTTTTTATCTGAGGCTTTCAATGTATATGTTGGTAAGTCACGCACTTCTATCTTTTGTTCTTTATACTCTCCCGACGAAATAGACACAAATAACACACCCAAAATGAGCGTTATTAAAAGAATGTAATAGCCATAAGAAATGTTTTTTAAAAATATCATTGCAATATATAATAACATAGGCCCCACCCTATGTCTAATGATCCCTAATCTAATTTTTAAGCTTAAGGTTGAATAAGTTCACTAACATTTGACACTCTTCTAAAGAAGAGTGTCAATGGAGATAATCAAGAAGAAGTAAAAGCAGAAGCAAAACCCGAAGAGCAGACTCCTCAATAGCAACTTATGAAACTTCAAGCGCATCTTGTACAGTTTCAAGAACAACTAGTACAAAAACGATCAGGGCAAAATCAATGCCCACACTTTACTACATACTTCAGAAAAGGAGATGAAAACCAAGGAGAATTAAGGAAAATACAAATTTTCTTAAAAGAGCAAGGCTTCTTTAATCACCCATACATCACAGGGTTCTATGGACCTATTACAGACAAAGCTATTAGAGACTTCCAAGCAGCTTATGCAGACGAAATTCTAAAGCCATGGGGAATTACAGAACCAACAGGTTTCTGGTTTAAAACTACAAGAGCCAAGGAGAATGAGCTTGCGGGTTGTGCTAAGTTAGAATAATTTAATTATATTGAATAATTCTCGCAAGACTATGGTAAAATTAAAGTATGCCAAAAGAGTTAACACAAGAACTAGCTATACCTGATGAGAAGACTGGACAACCGCTAATTAAGCAAGTTGATAATACTCCTAATGGAGATAATGGATTACAGCAGATGGATCAGGGACTCAAGAACCTGCAAGAAGAGTTGGAATACTTGCGCGCAAAGGTTGCAATACAAGAGCAGGTTCATAGACATCCAGAGGGCTTAGAGCTGGGTAAGAATAAATTTGAGTCTACAAGAACACATAAAAAGGTAATCAGAGATTACTCTGCAGAGCCAGTACAAGAGGTACTCCATAAGGAATATGTAATGGAAGAATATGAGAGTGCCGGAACAGCAATCGGACTTAAACAAGAAGAGCACGACAGACAAGTAGATGAATTATTATTATTAGCCCAAGAGAAAGGGATTAAGAATGCTCTTACAATATCTCAGAAGATTGGTAGTCCGCACTTAGAGGATGACTTGCACAGAGTTTTAGTACAATATATTGCAGAGGGTATGCCCGCTGATGGACTGCGTCACACCGGAGAGTTGTGGCAAGCAATGCATATGACTCTATACAAGGTATCCATTTCTGGGTCTAAGAGTAAGCAAGAGAGCGATAAGGCGGAAGAATTAGAGAAGCTTCTCGGAGCTATGGAGCAATTATACTTAGGTATGCTCTCCTCTGTAGAGGGTAAGAGCGGATTATTTGGACTTAAGAATAATAATAAGGTATTCACCGTAGAGATAGCAGTGAGTGAGGGTAGTGAGGAGGTGGCATTCTATGTATCTGTACCAAGAGGCAAGAAGGATTTATTCGAGCGTCACTTATTATCAATATTCCCAGATGCACTGATAGAGGAACAGCGCAATGATTATAATATATTTAATAACTCTGGTGAGAGTGTGGGTGCTGAGGCACACCTAGAGAGGTATGGCGCATATCCAATTAAGGTGTATAAGAAGTTCACTCACGATCCTCTGAATATTATATTGTCTGCATTTTCTAAATTACAGAAGCACGGTGAGGGAGCGGCACTACAATTCGTCATTGGAGACGACGGAGCTAAAGCTAATAAGAAATACAAGAAGATTATAGACAGCTTGCGCAAGGGAGACTCGCAGAGTGAGGCAATAGCCAAGCATAGTGGAGCTCTCAGCAAGGCATGGTCAGGCTTTAAGATGAGACTAAGTAATAGTGATAATAATGATGGGCACAGTGTAGATCAGATAGCACTAGACCTAATGACACAGAAGGCGTCCACCCGCATAGTGCCAGTTGCACTAAGGGCAGTCTCCAGTGCCGCCACATTACCAAGAGCCCAAGACATCTTAGAGAATCTAACCAGCACCTTTAATCAATTTGACGAAGGGCAAGGCAATGGAATATCATGGAAGCAATTAAGAGGTGGTAAACTCAGTAAGATGCTAAGAGGCTTCATTATGAGGATATTCTCTAATACAAATAAGATGCCACTCTCCATAGAGGAGCTTACTACTGTGTACCACCTTACAGGGCAGGCAGTGTCTACAAGTCGCGAGTTGAAGCACAATAGAGCCAAGTACAAGCCAGCTCCGATAGAGATGAGTGATGTAGAGGGTATTACACTAGGTAAGAATGTATTCGGTGCAAGTGAGACAATGATAAAATTTTCAAATATGGACAGAATGAGACACTTCTACGAGATAGGTCAGACAGGTACAGGTAAGACATTCTTAATGAAGCAGATGATAATACAAGATATTCTTAATGGTGATGGGTGTTGCTATATAGACCCTCACGGGTCAGATATACTAGATGTGCTTGCAAGTGTGCCAGAGCACAGGAGGAAAGATGTAATATACTTTGACCCTGGATATATAGATATGCCAATGGGGTTAAACTTTATGGAATTTGACAAAGACAGACCAGAGCAGAAGACCTTCGTAGTTAATGAACTCTTCCAGATATTTATGCAACTCTTCGGTAAGAAGAGTCCAGAGAGTATGGGACCAATGTTTGAGCAGTATTTCCGTAATTCTACAATGCTTATACTTGAGGGTATGGAGCACGGCACTGCCACTATTGGAGACATATCTCGAGTACTATCAGATACAGAATTTCGCCATCAATGTCTAGCAAATAGTAAGAATCCTGTTGTTAATCAATTCTGGGAGGAGGTGGCAGAGAAGGCTGGTGGAGAGGCAAGCTTAGAGAATATTGTGCCATATATCACAGCCAAGACAGACCTCTTTATGGCTAATGAGATAATGCGACCCATAATAGCCCAGAGTAAGAGCGCCTTCAGCATCCCGGACATTATGAATAATAAAAAGATATTACTAGTCAATTTATCTAAGGGGCGTATCGGAGAGATGAATGCGGAGCTCTTAGGGCTAATATTTGTAAGTAAGATTTTACAGGCCGCACTAGAGAGAGTAGATTTACCAGAGTCTGAGCGTCACGCATTCTACTTATACATAGACGAATTCCAGAACTTCACCACTCCGAGTATTGCCACAATTCTATCAGAAGCTCGTAAATATTCATTAAGTCTTAATCTCGCTCATCAATATATTAAGCAATTAAGCGATGAGATAAGAGAGGCAGTATTTGGTAATGTCGGCACCAAATGCGTATTTAGAGTTAGTCATGAGGATGCAGAATTCTTAGAGAAGGAATTCCAGCCTGAATTCACCGCTGGAGACATCGCAGGGCTATCAAATAGGCATAGCTACATTAAGATGCTTGTAGATGGGTCGCCTGCGGCACCATTTGATATGCAGACAATGGAGGTTAATGCTCTACCAGATTTATCTAATATAGAAGAGCTAAAGCATGAGTCATATAATAAATACGGACGCCCAAGAGCTGAGGTAGAGGCGGAGATACAAGAGAGATATATTAAGAAGAAGCCCATAAAAGTACAGAATACAGACCCATTTGCTGGCATAACAGGGCTATAAGAATTGAATCCAAAGACAGTCTTGACAGGTGGCACACTTTTGGTACACTTTAAGTATGACTACTACAAAACAAAGAATTAATATAAGTATTACAGATGACTTGCGCAGGACTCTAGTATTTGCAGCACAGAGAGATGAGATGCCAGTTGCAACTAAAGCATCTATGCTTATCAATAAAGCATTAAGTATTGAAGAGGATATAATCCTTGAAGGATTAGCTAATGCTCGTGATACTCACAGTGCAAAGTATATAAAACACGAAGATGTCTGGGCTTAAATTTGATATTAAGTATCATACAGATGTAGCAAAGCTTGATATAAAAAAATTATCAAGCTCTATGAAAAAAAGAGTGAAGACATCTATTGAAAATAAATTAATGATTGAACCCGCACTTTTTGGTGTACCATTACGCAAGTCTTTAAAAGGGTATAGGAAATTGAGAGTTGGCGACTATAGAATTGTATTTAAGATAATAAAAAAAACTGTAATAATATTACTAATACAACACCGTAAAGAGATATACAAAAATACAGATAAAAGACTATAGCTAACATTGCAAAAGATTCTTTATATGATATTATACAAGTCACTTGCATAATACAATTAATTATATGAGAACAAATATATACAAGAATAAAATATTAAATCTTCTTCAAGAGAATCATCTTTTGTCTATTTATGATATTAATAAAAAGATAGAAAATGCTGATTACTCAACTATTTATAGAAATATTAAGAGCCTCACACTTGAGAATAATATAAAAAAGGTTGTTTTTGGAAAACATAGAGTTATGTATGAAATTATGAATCCAAGTAATAAACATGATCACTTCTTATGTATTGATTGTGGAGATATTGAGGAGGTGCAAATCCCTACTCACAAGATAGCCTTACCTGTAAAGTACAAGGTTACTGATGTGATTGTAAAAGGGCTTTGTGGAAAATGTAATTAATAATTAAATAAAAATAATATGAAAAAAATATTTTTAGTAATCTTAGTAGGAATTGGTGCTTTAATTTTATTAATTGCACTACTTGGAATGTTCAAATTTAATGTCTTATCTAATATAGATGGATTTGATGTTGATGGAAGTCCTGCACTTATCTGCACAGATGATGCAAAAGGATGTCCTGATGGAACTATTGTTGGCAGAACTGGTCCAAATTGTGAATTTGCAGAATGTCCAGAGTTTACACCAAAAGAAGATTTTGTACCGACAAAAGATAATCCCGCACGAGCTGAGAAAATTTGCACAAACTATACTTTTTCAAATTGTCCAGGTTCTTGTATTGCAAGATGTATTTCAAGTGCTTGTGGTGAGCCTGATGAAGAGGGTAATATGATCTGTACTTCTGATTGTGATGGGGTGGGTAGTTGTATTGAAAGAAATTAATATAAATAATAATAAAATAATATGAAAAAAATAATCATAGGCATCGTCGTAGTAATTACTATTGTAGGAATTGCTTTTGTTGTTGGCAATAATACAGGTAATCTAGAAACAGAAACAAAACAAATAAATAAAGTCGCCGCGACCATTTTTCCTCTTTACGATATCACAAGAGTAATTGCAGGAAATGAATTTGAAGTCGTACTTCTGTTAACTCCTGGCGCATCACCGCATACTTTTGATCCACAACCAAGTGTTTTGAAGGAGCTGGAAGGATCTCAAGCACTATTTGCAATCGGTCATGGGCTGGACAATTGGTCTCATAATTTAGCAGAGGCTTTAGATATTCCTGTAATTATTATTGATAACAATATTGATTTACAGCCAACTAAAGAATATAAATCTGACCATAATCATAAAGATGACCACGGACACGGACACGGACACGGACATGACCACGGACACGGACACGGACACGGACATGACCACGGACACGGACATGACCACGGACCAGTTGACCCGCATTACTGGCTTTC
>CAZGTE010000027.1:0-7859 GCA_964528515.1 uncultured Candidatus Saccharibacteria bacterium | reverse complement strand
TTTTTTCTCCACAAGTCAGCGATTATGACTCGCTCCTCGTAGGATATTTGTGTATAATTCTTCATACAATTACTTCGTTATTTGTTTGATAATGCAGACCTTTCAGTGATATTATTTTAACAGATACGAAGTTTTTGCATTTGAGTTTTAGAATTTAGATTGTTCCCGGTTCAAGGTTGAATTTAAGCTATCTACCGAGTGCGCTCCTTCTGCTCTATTTCTGGTAGATTTGATATCAACTCACTCTTCTTAGATCCTTTGAATCCTGTACCCGCTGGTATTAGTCTACCTAAGATAACATTTTCTTTAAGTCCAACTAGCTTGTCTACTGCACCGCGAACAGCGTCCTCTGTAAGCTTGCGAGTAGTGTGCTGGAATGATGCTGATGACAACCATGAGTCACGAGTAAGTGCCACCTCAGTAATTCCTAATACAATCTTATCAGCATGAGCTGGTACACCTCCACGATTCTCTGTCTCCTCATTCTCTTTAACAAGTACGCTTAGCTCGACTGTCTGACCTGTAGTAAATCTTGTGTCTCCAGATTCTACTATCTTGCGACGACTAAACATTTGCTTAACAATTATCTCAAGGTGCTTGCGTGATACTGCTATACCCTGCAGGTCATAGATCTTGAGAATCTCTGTAATGATATATTCGCGAGCCTTCTCCTCTCCTGCATATGCGTAGTATTCCTCTATATTTGCAGATCCATCTGTCAAGAGGTCTCCCTTCTTGACTACGCTTCCTGCCTTGATTAGTAACATACGAGCTGGTGGAACCTTGTACTGTGTCTCACGCTTAAGCATCTTCTTACCGCCATGCTCTGGCATTAGCATTATAATTCTCTGTCCATTTTCGTCCTCTACTATCTCTCCTATTGTTCCATTAATCCTTGCTATTACGGCAGGACTCTTAGGATTACGCCTATCTATTACCTCCTCTACGCGTGGCAATCCTTGAGTAATATCTCCACCAATACTAGCTCCTGTGGAGTGCTTTGTATTCATTGTTAGCTGAGTAGACGGCTCTCCAAGACTCTGTGCTGCGATGGTACCAACTGCCTCACCAAGCTCTACTTGCTGACTTGTGGTTAGGTCACTACCATAACATTTAGCACATACACCTCTATTTGTATTACACAGCATTGGTGAATAGACTCGCACTGTCTCTATACCAGCGTCTTCTATATCTTGTGCATCAAATCCTGTTAGAAGATGTCCTTTCTTAAACTTTTTATTATCATCATCATTATCAACTTCTATTGCCTCAGCTAATACACGCCCCTTGATATTCTTAGCTATTGACACCTCTATCCCTAATGAGTTTATCTTAGATACTTCCATTGAATCCTTAGTGCCACAGTCCTCCTCTACAACGATTACATCTTGTGATACATCGAATAGTCTACGAGTTAGATATCCAGCAGAGGCTGTCTTGAGAGCAGTATCTGCAAGACCCTTACGAGATCCGTGAGTAGTAATGAAGTACTCTATCGGCGAGAGTCCTTCTTTGAAAGATGTTGTAATTGGAAACTCAATAATATCTCCCTTTGTATTTTGAATAAGTCCTTTCATTCCTCCCATATTTGTTAGCTGAGCTACTGAGCCACGCGCTCCAGATCTTATTAAGTTATTTACTGAGCTATCTCCATCACTATGAGCCTCGTCTACCACCTTCTCTACATCACTCTTAATTCCTTGCCATGTTTCTATAGTCATTCTACGACGCTCTGCCTCACTAAGTAGTCCCTCATTATATTGAGATCGGAGCTTAGCAACTGTCTCCTTACCTCCAGCAATAATTGCATACTTCTTCTCTGGTACAGTTACATCGCTCATGCCCCAAGTCACTCCAGAATGTGTAGCATACTTGAATCCGAAGTGTGTAATCCTATCAAGAATATGTGGTATACCATCTAAGCCATATATCTCTATAAGGTCGTCTATAAGAGGCTTCATATCTCTCTTAGTTATTACCTTATTTATGTACCCAAAGTCATTAGGCAGTATAGAGTTAAAGAGAAGTCGTCCAACTGATGTCTCAAATAAATCATCTTTAAACTCTGAATATTTCTCATTCTTACTTGGTAATACTTTAATCTTTGCTCTAAGGTCTACAGCTCCGAAGTCGTATGCTGTAATAGCTGCATTAGTAGTCTCAAATACCTTACCTTCACCCTTAGACCCCTGCATCATATTAGTCATCCAATATACTCCGAGTATAATGTCCATAGTTGGAGTTGTTGTAACCTCTCCACTACCAGGCTTTAGTATATTCTTCTTTGCACTCATAATTTCCCTTGCCTCTGTCTGAGCCTCAAGTGAGAGTGGTACATGTACTGCCATCTGATCTCCATCGAAGTCAGCATTAAATGCAGGACATACGAGTGCGTGTATTTGTATTGCCTTACCCTCAATAAGTACTGGACGGAATGCTTGTAGTGACTGCCTGTGTAGTGTCGGTGCTCTGTTAAGTAGTACATACTTGTCGCTAATCACCTCCTCAAGTATTGCCCATACTTCTGGTATCCCATCGTCTATCAATTTATTCGCTCCGCGTATATTAAAGGCTGCCTCACTCTCAAGTAGTCCTGCTATTACAAATGGACGGAATAGCTCAAGTGCCATAGTCTTAGGTAGTCCACATTGTTCTAGCTCTAAGTCTGGTCCAATTACGATTACGGAACGCCCAGAGTAGTCTACTCGCTTACCTAGTAAGTTCTGACGGAAGTAACCTTGCTTGCCCTTCATATGATCTGCTAGTGACTTAAGTGGCCTACTTTGTCCTGAGCCCATTGCTGGTCCACTACCGCGCCTTATTGTATTGTCTAATAGTGCATCTACTGCCTCTTGTAATATTCTTTTCTCATTTCTAAGGATTACATCTGGTGCATGTATTGCTATAAGCTTCTTAAGTCTACTGTTACGGTTGATTACACGCCTGTATAGGTCATTGAGGTCTGAGCTGGCATGACGACCACCTTCAAGGGCTACCATTGGTCTCAGTGCTGGAGGTATTACTGGTAACTTAGTGACGAACATCCACTCAGGACGCACTCCTCCATGTCTCATATTTATTACCAGAGTTAGTCTTTTGCGCAGCTTTTCTCTATCTGTCGCATTTGCTGTCTCTAGCTTCTCATTCAAGATTTGTTCGAATTTAACTAAATCAATATTATTGAATATTTCATATACTGCCTCTGCTCCAATCTTAGCATCAAATGCAGAGCCAAATTTAACTGCATATCTATGATATGTAGCTTCGTCTAATACTTTATTTAACACAATGCTAGCAATCTCCTTCTTAGCTTCACTTGCCTTCTTCTTTAGCTCTTTCTTATCGTCTTCACTCTTGAGAGTCTCTAGCTTATTTTTAAATTCTGTATCAAGCTCCTTAAGTAAGCGAGATTTTTCATCTTCGTGTACCTTTGTAATTATATATCCAGCGAAGTATACAACCTTCTCTACGTCCGTTGTAGACAATCCAAGTAGTAATGCTATTCGAGATGGTATACCTCTCAAGAACCATATATGAGATACTGGTACTGCTAGGTCAATATGCCCCATACGCTCTCTACGCACTACGGCGCGAGTTATCTCCACACCACACTTCTCACATACAATTCCCTTAAATCGTATACCTTTATACTTACCACAATAACACTCAAAGTCCTTCTCTGGACCAAAGATTTTTTCATCAAAGAGTCCATTCTTCTCTGGGCGTTGTGTCCTGTAGTTGATAGTCTCTGGCTTAGTTACCTCTCCACGACTCCACTGCATTACTCTGTCTGGAGATGCAAGACGCAATACTACCTCATCGAAATTGTTCCTGTTGTTTTTATTTTTTGGCATAATGTTTTATTTTAGATATTTCTTAAAGATTATTCAGACTTTTCAATCTCTTTGATTTCAGTATCACTTGGCTCAGATTCTACCTCTACCTCCTTTACTTCATCTTCTAATAATGTCTCTTCTGGTACCTCATTTGCATCTTCACTATTTTGTAATGAAACATCAAGACATAATCCGCGTAAGTGTCTCTGTAGTACATTAAATGTAGCTGGTATATTACTCTGGGTTATTCTCTCTTTCTTTATGATTGCATCAAATGCTGCTGTACGCCCCATAATATCGTCTGACTTGATAGTTAGTACCTCCCGCAAGGCGTAACTTGCACCATATCCAAGGAAGGCCCACACCTCCATCTCTCCGATTCTCTGTCCACCATTTTGTGCCTTACCTCCTAGGGGTTGCTGAGTTGTAAGTGAGTATGGACCTATTGATCGCATATGAAGCTTGTCCTCTACCATGTGGTGCAGCTTGAGTATATACATAATTCCCATCGCTACATCTTGGTCGAATTTATCTCCTGTTCGTCCATCGTATAATGCCACCTTACCAGTCTCACTGTATCCTGCCTTAGCAAGCTCTTTTACAATCTCATCTTCTGTAGCTCCAGCAAATGGTGGTACTATAGCTTGATATCCTAATGTATCTGCGGCAAGTCCGAGGTGTAGCTCTAATATTTGACCCAGGTTCATACGACTTGGTACTCCAAGTGGTGTAAGTATTATGTCTACTGGCTCGCCATCTTTTGTATATGGCATATCCTCCTCTGGTAATACCTTAGAGATAACTCCCTTATTACCGTGACGCCCTGATAGCTTGTCTCCTACTGAGATATTACGCAATTGTGCTATCTCAACTTGAATTTTCTTAATTATACCTGAGCCTATATTGTCTCCATTCTCTCTAGAGAATATCTGTACTCCCACCACTCTACCGCGCTTGCTTGCTGGCATTCTCTTACTTGTGTCCTTTACATCTTTGGATTTATCTCCGAATATTGAGCGTAAAAGTCGCTCCTCTGCAGTTAATTGTGTCTCTCCTTTAGGAGTAACCTTACCTACTAAGATATCTCCTGGGTGCACCTCTGCTCCTATGCGTAT
The DNA here is from genome assembly GCA_964528515.1 of uncultured Candidatus Saccharibacteria bacterium. Taxonomy (GTDB): domain Bacteria; phylum Patescibacteriota; class Minisyncoccia; order Phycocordibacterales; family UBA2100; genus S139-169. Next base: position 2,908 of record CAZGTE010000027.1, on the reverse strand, counting down.
TATACCCTCTTCATCTAGGTTTCTTAGCTTCATTTCGCTTACATTTGGTATGTCGTGAGTTGTAACCTCTGGGCCCAGTTTAGTATCTCTCACCACACATTCAAATTGCTCTATGTGTACTGATGTAAATTTGCTCTTTTTCACTAAGCGCTCTGAGATGATTATAGCATCCTCATAATTAGCACCTGCCCAAGACATAAATGCTACACGAGCATTCTGTCCAACTGATATCTGACCACCATCAGTACTTGATGTATCTGCTAGTAAGTCACCTCTCTTAACCTTGTCTCCAACCTTCACTGCAGACCTGTGGTGGAAACAAGAGAAGTCATTTGTCCTCTGGAATGTTACAAGACTATATTCGTCTTTCTTTCCTTTTGTGTTTTTTATTATAATTTTATTTGCATCTAGGAAGTCTACTATGCCGGCCTCCTTGGCTATTATTACTCTTCCTGAGTCATGTGCAGCTATCCTCTCTATACCTGTGGCTACTACTGGTGCCTCTGGGATTATACACGGGGTAGCCTGCTTCTGCATATTACTTCCCATAAGTGCACGATTGGCATCATTATGGTCTACGAATGGTATCATTGTAGTGGCTACAGAGAATGCCTGATTTGTGGCAACTTCTATATAGTCTACATCTTTTGCTGGTACGAACATTGGCTCAGCATTGAAGCGCACCTCAACAGAATCATCTGTTAGCCTACCACTACCATCTCTTAGAGTTGCTCCGTGTGCAATCTTGAATTTCTCTTCATCTAGTGCATTAAGATATTCAACTTCTTTGGTTATTTTACCAGCTTTCACCTTTGCATATGGAGTCTCTATAATACCGAAATTATTGATACGAGCATAGCTTGCAAGCCTTAGAATAAGTCCAATATTACCACCTTCTGGTGTATGAATTGGACACAATCGCCCATAATGACTAGTGTGCACATCGCGCACCTCGAAGCCTGCGCGCTCCCTAGTAAGTCCTCCTGGACCCAGAGCTGAAAGTGTGCGTAAGTTCTCTAACTCTGAAAGGATATTCTGCTGATCCATAAATTGTGCAAGTGAGTTAGCAATGAAGAAGTCTTTAATAGCTGCTGAGAATGGTCTAGCATTTAAGAATTGCACTGGCAGACTTGTCTCTACATCTACCGTAGACATTCTGTCTTGTATATTTCTCTTAAGACGACTCATACCTATACGCACTTGTCTTTGCATCATCTCTCCGACATATCGTACTCGGCGCATACCTAAGTGGTCTATATCATCTGATTCTGCATCCTCAGTATTATTCAATTCTACTATCTTTCTTATTATTAGTGACAAGTCTTCTAGGTCTAATACTTGCTTCTTGAGTGATTTACTATCTGTCTTAAGTCCAAATCTGTCATTAAATCGGTATCGCCCAACCTCAGACAGGTCGTATCTACCTGAGCTGAATAGTCCGTTTATAAATTCTTTAGCATTCTCTGGTGTTGCCAAGTCTCCATCACGGATATGTTTATATATATCTACAAATGCCTCTTTAGAGCTCTTAGTAGTGTCTATAGATAATGTTTTCTCCATGGCTTCTTGAGTCTCCTTGTCAGAATCTGCGAATAACTCTGTAATATCAGCATTCTTATCTGCACCAAATGCACGCAATAGTGTAGTAACAGGGAATTTACGCTTACGGTCTATCTTTATGTAAAGCGCTCCATCTGGCTCAGACTCTATCTCTATCCATGCTCCACGACTCGGTATAATCTTAGCTCCGAAGTATTTATTACCCTTAAGAACTTGTGTCAAGAAGAATACACCATAGGAACGAGCAAGCTGTGGTATTACCACTCTTTCTACCCCATTTATTATAAATGTACCGTGATTAGTCATTAGAGGAAAGTCTGTAAGGAATATTTCCTGACTCTTGTCCTCTCCTGTTGTTTTATTTATTAATTTAGCTGTAACCTTAAGTGGTGCCTCATATGAGACCTTGCGCTTCTTGGCATAATGTTCGTCGAACTTTGGCTTACCGAAGCTGAATTTAGATAACTCTAATGAGAACTTCTTACCTGAGTAATCGTCTATTGGAGAGAACTCCTTGAAGACATCATATACACCCTCCTTTATCAGCCACTCATATGAGTGTAATTGTTCCTCCACTAAATTTGGCATCTCTGCAAGAGGTGCTTGATAACGTCCAAAATACTTTTGCTCTCTCTTGCCATAAGGCACAAATGCTACATCCTTACTCTCAGCTTTTGCCATATTATAAAGTAGTTATTTACGAATAATTTTAATAAAACTTGCACTAATTATTTGCATCCATAACACAATCATTCGCAAATGCAATCACATAAATATACACCATCAGAAACACTTGTCAACTAAAAGTCTGTTACAGACAACCATCTAACGCAACCCCTGTCTCTTGATAAAACACTTCGTACGGAGTAAGTCCATTAAACCACCTACTGACAGTCTTTACTGTGTAAGACAACCATTTGTTTGTTATTCTTGTATTCTTGATAGCCCTAAATGCCAATGAGCCGTCTGGGGGAGAGGCCAAGTCGCTAGGGGACCCCTGGCGACAAAGAAAACCACAACGCTGTCCGTTTTCTGTTCAAGGTCGTTTTGCCTGTGGCGCGAATATGCGATGTTGTTGCCGCTCGCGACAACAGAACAACAACTATATATTCAGAGCCTGTCTTGGTAATTTACCTCAAGCCCTTTTCTTCATAATGTTGATGGCTATACACCGCCATTTGCGAAAAAACCTTGTTAAAAACTACCTATTACTTCCTGACCATTATACTATCACCAAGACTCAGTCCATTCTCTTCCTTTAATATAATTTTTACCATCAAAAACATATTCCCGACAACGAAATTCTCTCAAAGCAATGGGTCCAAGTATACAGCTAGAGATTTTTTGT
>CAZGTE010000026.1:0-8380 GCA_964528515.1 uncultured Candidatus Saccharibacteria bacterium | reverse complement strand
TTGATTATTTGATAATCAAATGTGGCTTTTTTATTTTGTACATTTATTTTTTTATTCTCTCTTTTCTTAATCATTATTGATACTATAACATAAACATAATAATAGTTGCTAAAGTCTAAGTTTTGCGTATAATAGCGCGCATATGGTACGAATGAGAATAAATAGAAGCGCAACTCGCAAGAGACGCAGTCACCACGGATTGACTGAGCCAAGACTTAGTCTATGTAAAGAGTGTGGAGCTAAGCATCTGCGACACAGGGCTTGTAATGAATGCGGTAAATACCGCGGTAGAATTGTAGAAGATATTGAGGCAAAGAATATTAAAAAAGCATCAAAGAAAATTGCCAAGCTAGAATCAGCACAGGCTCAATCTGATGAAGCTCACCAAGAAAATAAGAAAGAAGATAAAAAAGAGGTAAATAAGCCAGTTAAGGAAGCTGTAGCAAAGAAAACAACAACTAAAAAGGTAACAACTAAGAACAAATAACAACACTTATGAGTGCACGACACACATCTCGCGCCGTTGCATTACAGACCTTATTTGAGATTGACTCAAAAGACTGGGACACTACATCTGTTGGTAATCTTGTGGGTAATAATGAAGATATTATAGGTAAAGGAGACTCATATTATACTAAGCAATTATTAGATGTAGTATTTGCTAAAAAGAAGGAGATTGATGAGGTAATAATAAAAGCAGCTCCAGATTGGCCACTAGATAAGATTGCTACTATGGATAGGAATATATTACGAATAGGACTGTCAGAGTTACTATTTAATGATTTACTAGGAGTACCACCAAAAGTTGCCATAAATGAGGCTATAGAACTAGCAAAAGAATATGGAAGCGATAGCTCTAGTAAGTTTATAAATGGAGTATTGGGTAATATTTATAAAGAAATTGGAGAGCCTCGCAAAAATGAAGGCAACAAGCACAAGGAAAATAATAAGCCATTAAAGAAAGAGATATTAGCAGGAGCTGTCGTATATGCATATGATGACGAAGATATATACTTAGCATTAGTGCATGATGTATTTGGTCGTTGGACCCTATCTAAAGGTAAGGTTGAGGAAGGAGAGAGTCTTGAGGAGACAACAATTAGAGAGATAAAAGAAGAGATGGGACTTGATATAAAAATTAAGGAGGAATTAGGAGAGAATGAATATATAGCAAATGATCCAGAAGAGGGACGCAAAAGTAAGAAAGTAGTCTATTATCTTGCTGAATCAGAGTTTACAGATATTGTACTAGGGTCTAGTCAGGGACTTGATGACGCAAGGTGGTTTAAACTGAAAGATGTAGTAAGTTTAAATATATACCAAGATATATTGCATATAGTTACAAGTGCAATTACAAAATTAGCAGAAGGTAATAAATAAATTGTATGGATATAAGAGAGTTTAGTAGCTTCGAGAAGAAAGTTGGATTTGTTTTTAAAGATAAAAATCTTTTACAATTAGCCTTTACTCATCGCTCTTTTGTAAATGAGAATAGGCAATTAAATGAGCATAATGAGAGACTAGAATTCTTAGGAGATGCAGTACTTGAGCTTGTGGTGACAGAGCACCTATTTAATAAATTTAAAGACAAGACAGAGGGAGATCTTACATCACTACGCGCATCTCTTGTGAATACTCAAAGTATAAGCAATGCTGCTAAAGAGCTCGGTATGAATGATTATCTGCTTTTGTCTAAGGGTGAGAGTAATGACACTGGAAGAGCAAGGCAATATATACTAGCTAATACATTTGAGTCATTTATCGGAGCATTATACTTAGATCAAGGATATGACATAGCTAAAGAATTTATTGCTAATAATCTTTTTGGTAATCTTGAAAAGATAGTAGATGAAAAATTATGGAGAGATGCTAAAAGCCATCTACAAGAATCTGCACAAGAGCATATGTCAATAACACCACATTATGAATTGGTAAGTCAAGAAGGTCCAGACCATAATAAAGTATTTACAGTAGGAGTTATATTTACAGATTCGGAAGTAGCAAGGGGAAAGGGTAATAGTAAACAAGAGGCAGAGCAAGACGCTGCACAGGAGGCTCTTAAGATTAAAGGTTGGTGATATTTGTAGCGGGGGCATGAATTGCACATGCGCCTCAAGGTTATGAGCCTTGCGAGGTACTACTCCTCCACCCCGCTATTATAGACTAAGGTAGTATACAGACTAAATTTAAGAATGCAATTATAAATACTGGACTACTCATTAGGGTGCGTGTCAAGATTAGCACTATGATTATACTGTGATAGCATATCGTTACTTAATAATAAATAAGATAATAAATACTATGGGAATATTTGGTAAATTTGGTAAAAAGATTAAAGACAAAGCTGTAGGAGTAGCAATGAAGAGCCAGTTGAAGAAGATGGACCCAGCACAGAGAGAGATGTTTGAGGTTCTTATGAGTAGTAATCCAGAATTATTAGAGAAGATGGCTAAAGAGTCACAAGCGCTAATAAAGAGTGGCAAGAGCGAGATGCAAGCAATGATGGAAGTTGGTAAGAAGTATCAAAATGAGCTATCCAAAACAATGCAAGATGCTGGAGTAAATCCAAGTGCCATGCAGAGTGGATCGGCTAAGACTAAAGGACCATTTTAATTATGAAAATAGGAATAGTAGGACTACCAAATGTAGGGAAAAGCACATTATTTAACGCACTTACTTGTAAGGCTGTGCCAGCAGAGAACTTTCCATTTTGTACGATAGAGCCGTCCGTTGGTACTGTAGTAGTGCCAGATAATCGCTTAGACCGATTAGCTGAGATGGCGAATTCAGAGAATAAGATACCGGCAATTGTAGAATTTGTAGACATTGCAGGACTTGTACAGGGTGCGAGTGAGGGCGAGGGTCTTGGCAATCAATTCTTAGCTAATATAAGAGAGTGCGATGCAATAGCTGAGGTTGTAAGAGTATTTGACGATGAAGATGTAATACATGTTAGTGGAACAGTAGACCCAAGGAGAGATATTGAGATTATTAATTTAGAGCTTGTATTAGCTGATATGCAAACAGTGAGTAAGAGACTGGGTAATATAGAGAAGGATGTACGCAGTGGTAATAAAGAGGCATTGGTACTTAAGAGCGCCCTTGAGAAGTTAATAGTGGTATTAGAGTTAGGTAAGTTGGCAAATACTGTAGGTCTAGACGATAAGGAGCTTGAGCAAGTCAAGGGACTTCACTTACTGACAATGAAGCCATTTATGTATATCTTGAATTCTAAGAGTGGTGCGCTTAATCTTAATGATCAAAATGATGGTAGATTTAAGGACCTTATAGATTTCTTGGACTCTATGGGCGCAAGTTATGTCAATGTAGATGCTGGAGTAGAGGCAGAGTTGTCAGATGTTGCTAATGAAGATAAGGAGGAATTCAGGAGAGAGTTTGGAATATTAGAGAGTGGCATAGATAGTATGATTAAGAAAGGTTATGAATTGCTAAATCTTATAAGCTACTTCACTGTGGGGGAGAAGGAGACTAGAAGCTGGACTATTAAGAGAGGTAGTACAGCACCTGTAGCAGCTGGAGTTATACATACTGATTTTCAGAATAAATTTATTCGGGCACAAGTAGTGACTACCGATGACTTATTAAAGTCTGGATCAAAAGCAAATGCCAAAGAGCAGGGATTATTGCGCACGGAAGGCAAGGATTATATTGTCCAAGATGGAGATGTGATGGAATTCTTACATAGTTAATATGTTAATAGATGGAAAAAAGATAGCCAAGGTAATACAAGATGACCTTACTAAGAAAATAAATAAATTAGATAGTGTAATATCCTTACATATATTTGTGGTGGGGGATAATCCTGTGATAGAGAGCTTCATTAAGTATAAGAAGAATTTTGCTGAAGTTATCGGTGTAGAATTTGTGGAGCATCGCTATAATGTGGATGTAAGTGAGGATTATCTTATAAATAAGATTGAGAAGATTACAAAAATGTTCCATGAGTCTACTGGAACATTTGGGATAGTTATACAATTACCATTGCCAGATAAGATGGATACTCAGAAGGTATTAGACACCGTGCCTAGAGCGCTAGATGTAGATGGACTGTCTACTAGTAGTGACTATATTGCTCCTGTCGCTGGAGCTATTAGAGAGATGTTAAGATATGAGAATATAGATATAAGAGATAAGGACACTCTAGTAATAGGTAGGGGTAAGCTAGTAGGAGAGCCAGTGGCAAAGCTCCTAGACTCTATGGGAGCAAGAGTTACGATTGCAGATAAGCAGACAGATAAGACTACTCTTAGTAGCTTGTGCAAGAAGAGCTATATGATAGTTAGTGGGGCAGGAGTACCCAACTTAATTACTATGGATATGGTTAGTAGTGGTAGTGTGCTTATAGATGCTGGTACTAGTACTAGAGGAGGTAGTCTGGTGGGAGATATCTCTTTAGACTGTGAGAATGTTGCTCTGTACTTAGCTCGTACACCGGGGGGAGTAGGACCACTGACGATTGCTGTACTGTTCAAAAATCTTATAGACGGATACTGGATGACAAAATAGATTTTTGTGATAATATAATGCAACGATTGTTTAATCGTAATGCTCGGGTAGCTCAGTTGGTTAGAGCACTTGATTGAAGCTCAAGGTGTCGGCAGTTCGAGTCTGCCTCCGAGCACAAAATACAAAGTCTCAATGTAAAGCATTGGGGCTTTAGTATTTAAATTTGAAGCAATTTTGTAATTAGCGGCTTTTGACCTTAATTTTGGCTTGGCGCTCTTTATTGATTTTCGATAGTCTTATTGTAAGGACCCCGTATCTCTCTTGAGCATCGGCTCCGTCAACTTCTATCTCTGCTGGTAGCATAATAGTACGAGTAAATGATCCCCAGAATAATTCTCTATAGAAATAATCATCTTCTGTAACCTCTTTGGCTTCTTCACGAGAGCCTGTAATAGTAATCATGTCTCTAGTTAGAGAGATGTCTACATTACTCGGAGGTACTCCCGCTATCATTGTTCGTACTATAATCTCCTCTGGAGTTTGGTATACATCTACAGTAAGCTCACTTGGTGCCTCAGTAGCGCCTTCTTGTAAGTCGCCACTGTCTAAGTCTTCAGAGTCATTGTCACCCATATCTTTAAGAGAGATATGCTGTCCCATTGTAGTATCTACCGCATTAGATTTATCATCAATGCCATAGGCATCATCAAAGACATCATCATACTCCTCTATATAAGGGTCTTGTATAAATCTTTCTAAGAATTTTGGTTTCCACATAATTGTTTGTTTTAATGATTGTTAATGTTTATTTGTTGCGTGGTAATATTGGTATTTGCTTAATTTTCTCGAAGAATAGAAGAAGTATAACTATACCTAACCAGACAAATGAGAATACAGTTATTACTCCTTCACTTGTTGTATTAAGTATAAACAAATTAAAGGCTGTATGCAAAATTGTAGCTAGGATAACTCCAATAGCAGTATATGTAATACGCACAGTTAGTGACTTGTAGAAAGATAGTGCCAGAGCAATACCAACAACTGAAGAGGATAGTAAATGTAGCAGTGTAGCGCCGAAGAATCTAAAATTGCCAGTTACAACTGAGTCTACAAATCCCTCAGTCAATATTGAACTGAATAAGAATAAAGAATTCTCTATAGCAGAGAAGCCCAGAGCCACTGTAATCATATATATAAGCATATCTATTGGCTCATCTACCGCCTTACGCCACAATATAAATGCAAGAGCTAATAGGTACTTAAGAACCTCCTCTATACCAGCCCATGCTGTTATGAGTTGAGGGGTTAATGTCGCTGCTCCTATGAGGTCTCTGGCATATTGCTGTAATGGTATTGCAAGCACAACTGTAATACCACCTGCCATAAATGCTAAAAGTAGCAGTCTCTTAGGTTCTGGGTGGAGTCTATCTTCTTGATTCCAGAACCAAAGCCATATTAAAGTAGGTAATATACCACCTGCTAATGCTAATAGTATATACTCAATTTGCATTAACTTATTCTACCACAGGCCACTGCGCAACCATAAGAATGTTCTCCCCATGTTGCTCGGGCAGAGATTGCCAGATTTCTTCTGTAATAAATGGCATAAAAGGGTGAAGGAGTTTGAGTGAGTCTTTTAGGAGTACAGTAAGTAGGTATTGATTATTCTTATCTGGAGTATCACTTGATACTGACTCTTTTACCTCTTCTATAATTTTGTCTGCTAGCTCATGCCATACATAATGATAGAGCTTCTCTGTAACGAGATATAGTTTGTACTCTTTAAATTCTTTTGTGATTTCTGCTTTTAAGTTATCAAATTCTTCTAGCTTTTTAATTTGATACTCTTCAAGAGATGAGATGTCAAAACTTGCATAGTCAAAACCTTCAGTGCTTGTAAGAATAAAACGAGTTATATTCCAAAGTTTATTATTAAACTTTTTATAGGCACGCACTTTATCTTCATCAAATTTTACATCTTGCCCTGGTGCGACACCGACGAGCATAGACATTCGTAGTGCATCGGTACCGTATTTTTCAATCATATCAAGTGGGTCTATTGCATTACCAAGTGATTTTGATAGCTTCCTGTTCTGTTTGTCTCGTACAAGGCCATGTATATATATTGTCTTAAAGGGCACTTGTCCTGTTAGGTATGTAGACATAAGTACCATGCGAGCAACCCAGAAAAAGAGAATATCTCCACCAGTTTCTATTAAATCGGTTGGGTGATATGTTTTTAAATCATTAGTTTTATTTGGCCATCCAAGTGTTGAGAATGTCCATAGGCCTGAGGAGAACCAAGTGTCAAGTACATCCTCATCTTGTACCCAACCATAATCCTCAGGAGCCTTAATGCCACAATAGATTTCATCGCCTTTATACCACACGGGTATTTGATGTCCATACCATATTTGACGTGATATAGCCCAGTCATGTACTTTGTCTATCCAGTGCATATAATCTTTTTTATCTCGTTCAGTTAGAAAATTTATTTGTCCACTTTCAATAACTTTACGCATTAAGTCTTTTAAAGACACTGGATCATCTGTAGAAACCCCATCTATTTCAGAATGTTTTAAGTTAAATTTTTTATTAACATTTATAAACCATTGTACTTTTGGTAACGGTTCTATAATACCACCTGTACGCTCTGCGGTTGATACATTTTGGTCTATCTCTTCTTCTTTTTCTAATAAATTATTTGCCTTAAGCCATTCTACTACTTTTGTTCTTGCGTCAGTTACTTTGAGCCCATTGATAGTTTCTGATACATTCTCCATTTTTGCATACTCATTGATTACTTGCTTGATTTGTAGGTCATGTCTTTTTGCAATATCCCAGTCTGCTTTTGAGTGAGCTGGAGTTACACCGAGTGCACCTGTGCCAAACTCCATATCTACATACTCATCAGCAACTATTTTTATAGATATGTTTGTATCACAAAAAACAATATCATATGTCTTACCGATTAAGTCTTTATAGCGAGCATCATTAGGATGTACGGCTACTGCCGTGTCTCCCACTTTTGTCTCCGGGCGCGTTGTAGATATAGAGATAGGGAAGTCAACAGAATATTTAAATGTATACATCTTTGCTTTACGTTCTACATACACAATTTCATCATCAGAGATTACTGTTTGCCCCTTTGGGTCCCAGTTAATTATCTTGTAGTCCTTATAAATAATCTGATCATCATACATTTGTTTGAAGGCTGTTTTAACAGCGATATTACGCTCTTCGTCTAGGGTAAAAGCTAACCTACTCCAATCAAGCGATGAGCCCATTGCTTTTGTTTGACTTATAATTGTAGACTGTGACTCCATAGCAAAATCATTCACTCTTTCTAAAAACTTTTCCCTACCTAAATCATTTTTACGGATCTTTTCTTTTTCTAAAATTTTCTCTACCTTTGACTGTGTTGCTATGGCCGCATGGTCTGTACCTGGTATCCATAAAGTCTTTTTACCCAACATTCTATGGAAGCGTACAATAGAGTCTTCAATAGCGAGCATATCTGCATGCCCAAGATGAAGCTTGCCTGTAACATTTGGTGGTGGTAATACAATTGAGAATGGCTCTGTGCGGTCTTTGCCGTCTACCTGTGGTAGATTATCAGGGTTGAAGTATCCTGAGTCCTCCCACATCTTGTATATGTCACCCTCACTTGCTTGCGGGTCGTAAGGCTTTAAGAATTTATTTGGAATTGACATTACTAAATGATAGCACTAAGAGATTACTGTGCAAGTATACTCTCTATAATACTCTTCATTCCTGGATTACCATTATAATCTTCAAATGGTATAGCACCCTCTATTGGTATTTGTTGACCTTTATACAATATTACATTGTAAGGAGTGAACTGCACCCCACAATTAAGACTACCAACCCATTCAACTTCTGTTAATATGGA
>CAZGTE010000025.1:6459-8437 GCA_964528515.1 uncultured Candidatus Saccharibacteria bacterium | reverse complement strand
GGATAAGCTTGCATAAGGTCAGAGAGCTCATCTATGAAGGCTACTATATATGGCATCTGCTCAGGCATCTTCTCTTCTTCTTTTAGTTTGCCAGCCTTACTCTTCTTCAAGGCTGGAGCGAGCACATTCTTATGATATGAGGTAATGTCGCGCACTGCCTCTGCTTGCAATATATCGTACCGTCTGTCCATCTCTTTAGCTAGCCACTTGAGCGCTAAGATTGCCTTCTTAGCGTCCGTTATTACAGGTGTCAGTAGGTGCGGAATTTTATTATACAGGGTGAGCTCCACTCGCTTAGGGTCTACCATCAGGAGTCTTAGCTGACTAGGGCCAGAGCGATACAAGAGACTAATGATGAAGTCGTGTATAGTCACAGATTTACCAGCTCCAGTAGCTCCAGCGATTAGTATATGAGGCATCTTAGCAAGATTAGCGAAGTGTGGCTTACCACTAATGTCTCCACCGAGTGCCACCAGTAGGGGCTTGTCTGATTGTGCGTACTCAGGCATCGTCAGCATAGAGCCAAGTCCAAGAGTTGTGCGAGAGCTATTTGGTACCTCTATTCCCACGAGCGCCTTGCCTGGTATTGGAGCTTCTATACGCACAGGGCTTGCAGCCAGAGCAAGCTCTAGGTTATTTTGTAGTCCCATTATCTTAGCGAGTCGTACTCCCTCTGCGGGCTTGAGCGCATAGCGTGTCACAGTTGGACCAATAGACACCTCGTCCATCTCCACAGGTATGCCGAAGTTCTTGAGAGTGCGTTTTATAAGATTTGCATTAGCCTTCACATCTCCCACTACAGGCTTGCCAGAGTTCTTGCGCAAGAGGTTCATAGGTGGTGGAGTATAGTCTCCCTCCGTTATTGTCTTTACATCTAGTGAGAGCTCGTCTTTATTCTCTGCATCTTCCGTACCATTAGAGATACTGAAGAAGCTCTTCTTTTTCCGAGTATTTTTTTGTATAGATTGCTCTGTATCACTTTTGTCCTCTAGTGACTTCGCCATAGGTATCTTAATCTTCATCTTTGATTGAGACACCTCTAGCTCGTCCTCATCATCCAGCTCGTCAATATCATCGTCAGACTTTTTCTTTAAGAATGGTATGCGAGGGTAAGTATCAAAGGTTATGAGTAGAGAAATTAATATGAGTGCTGAGAGTATCAAGATTGTCGCTGGTAGCGCTAGCCATGTAAGTAGGGGAGTCGCTAGTATAGACCCCACAAGTCCTCCAGAGGTAGTATGTATTGCCTCTATTAGTGCCAATCCAGAGACGAAGAATATGACAGAGCCAATAGAGTGTACTGCGCCAATCTTCCCATCTCCAATAGTCCCAATAGATTTCAGCAGAGTAAAGGAGAAGAGTAGGAGAGACATAGGCACAAGATAATATCCAAGACCAAATAGTCCAGAGAATAGATTAAAGACAGTCTCGCCAGCTCTGCCCGCACTAGAGAATGCCGCCAAGATGAAGATGATTGCGATGACTATTAGCACCACTCCCCAGACACCTCTGATTGTCTCGTCTTTTATTGTACGCATCTTCTTCTTTTTAATCTTCTCCACTTTGCTTTTCTTTGCTCTTTTAGACAAGCTAGTTTTTTTCTTTTTCTTAACCACCATCATAAGGGTAATAGTTTAATTTAAATTAGTATACAGATAATTATACCATATAAGGAGGGCGAACACTCAATATAATACAGACAAGACTTGTAAAAGACATTCAATAGATGTATAGTGTCTATTAAAGATGTGCCAGTAGATGTTAACGACATATAAAGGACATATGGTACACATAAGTATAACAGACATATGTATAACGGACATACACAATTAAAGATTCTAGGAGACAATGCTATAGTTGACCCATTTGGCAACAACGCGCCAGCTTCGCTGGCTTATAAGAAGGTGGAGAGATTAGTCACAGCCACACATATGGTTACCAATTATGTCCCTAATAATGAGTCCCTTAGAGAGAGAGT
>CAZGTE010000025.1:0-6359 GCA_964528515.1 uncultured Candidatus Saccharibacteria bacterium | reverse complement strand
CTAAGAACAGTCCAAGACTAACATCAATAATAGACTTCATTACCAAGAGAGGCAGTGCCAGCACAGGGGAGATTGCTCAAGTGATAACAGGCTGCAGCAGCAAGACCTTACAGAGAGACTTGGGCAAGCTAGTATCCTCAGGCACTCTCACTAGAGAGGGAGCCAAACGCTGGACTAAATATTCATTAGTATAATAGAGTATAATAGATAGAGTATAATAGTATAATAGATTGTCTTGACATTAAATTACAAAGGTATACTATATAACCACTAACATCACTACCCCTGTCTTTATGGCAAGGGTAGTTTTTTTGTTAAATTGGTAAGCAGGTGTTATTATGTATTTTAATGACAAAGGTTAGTCCAGATATTCAGTCTAAGAATACTAAGAGAGTACTGATTTATATAGATGGCGGTAACTTTTATAAGAAGATAAATAACAAAGAATCTGGCTTAAATAAATGTGATAAAATTGATTACACTAAATTTGTAGAGTATCTTGTGCGAGGTAGAGATCTTGTAAACAAGCATTATTATGTCGGAATTGTACGCAATATAGACAACTCTGAGAAGAGTAAGAGTATGGTACATGGTCAACAGAAATTCCTAGGCGCTCTAGAGAGGGAGAATTTCATAATTAAAAGAGGTAGGATAGTATACGACCATTCCATCCGAGAGAAAGGAGTAGATGTTAAGATGGCAATTGATATAGTCATAGATGCTATTGAAGATAAGTACGACACTGCCATTGTTGTTAGCTCAGATACGGACTTAATCCCAGCTATAGAATATGTGAGGAGTCTCGGTAAGAGAGTTGAGTATGTAGGGTTCTCATATTCTCCTTCTTGGGGCATGATGAAGAATGCCGACACAAGAGTACTATTATTACCAGATAATATGAAGGACTTACTTAGAGATTAGTCCCATCATCAGCAATAGCCATTGACTTGCACCCCACATACTATAATATATACAGTGACTAATTTAGCTGAGCTAAATAGTTATCCACAATTATATTGTTATTTCTATGTAAATGCTATATAATTACCAGAGCTCTGAATTGAGCTTGTGTATTGGAAGTTCTTTGACAATTAAATAATCAAGACGACAACATTACAGTCGTCTCTAATCTAAATGTAATTCATATAGCAGGCCGACACTTGCATTATGACAGTAAAGTTAACCCTCCAGTCGTGAGTTGGTCAATGTGGCGTGCAGAGAAGGATTGTGCGTTTCGACTCGTGCATACAGTTAAGATATGCATCTGCACACTACATTGGCCAGTTCAAAAAGTTCCAAGTCGAATCATTCATTATGTATAAAATGTATAAAAATATAGGATATATTTTTCTTAAAAAATAATAAATGTGGAACCAGAGACTGGTTTAAAAACCAAAGCCGAGCGCAAGCGAGGCTTTACAATTATTAATTACAAATTTAAAAATAGAAAATATGACTAATAGTTTTACAACTAAAAAGGTCGTTGCTCTAGGATTGGGTCTTGCCCTTGCATTCTCAGCAGTTTTCGTTAGCACAGCTAACGCACAATCTGCAGATGACTTGCAAACACAGATTTCCAATCTATTAGCAATGATCGCAACTCTGCAAGCACAGCTTGGAGATGACACAACAGGTACCACAGTAGGTACCACAGTAGGTACTACATCAGGTAGTACAGCTGCAGCAATGCAGTTTACACTTACTCACCGTGTAGGTGACCGTGGAGGAGAGGTTATGAATATCCAGAAGTTCCTCAACGCAAACGGATTCATTGTATCAACTGCAGGCGCAGGCTCACCAGGAATGGAGACTTCATTCTTCGGGCCAGCTACAAGAGCAGCTGCAATAGCATTCCAGAACAATTATGCTTCTGAGATTCTAGCACCAGTTGGACTTTCAGTAGGTACTGGTTTCTGGGGTTCAAGCTCACGAGCACAAGCAAATGCAATGGAAATTGCACTCGTAGCAGCATCAGCAGTGAGTGAAGATGACGATGACTATAACTATAACGACACAACTCCAGTAGCAGGGACTAATGACCTTACAATAAGTGCAGCGTCACAGCCAGGTAATTCATTAGCACCTCGTAATGCACAAGGTGTAGCATTCACTAAGTTTACACTTACTGCAGGAGATGAAGATGTTAATGTAGACAGTATCTTAGTACAGCTTACAGGTCTTGCATCTCGTGGTTCATTCGATACTATCGCACTTCTAGATGAAGACGGAGTAATCGTAGGAGACACAGATTCAATTGACTCAGATGACCAAGTAGAAATCGGAGAAGATCTAGTAGTTAGAGCTGGTAATTCTGATACATTCACTGTTGTAGCCAATATGGATAATACTGTAAACGCAGGAGAGGTAGCATCATTCTCAATTATAGCAATCAACACTGATGCTACAGTTGCAGGGTCACTACCAATCACAGGTGCGCAGCACACAATGAACCATACTCTCACAGTAGGTAGTGTTGAGATTGGAAATGCTGGTGGAACTGGTACAAATACAGTAGATATCTTAGATGATAATGTAAAGCTTGCTGAGCTTAGTATCAGGGCACACGATGAGGATCTTAGGATTTACAGCGTACGCCTACACCAAGAAGGTAATGCAGACCTAGATGAGGCTATTGATGATATCGTAGCAAGATTTGATGGTAATACATACGATGTGGATATCGATGGAGATTACCTAACAGTAGATCTTGAAGGTGTTATTCTTAAGGAGGGAGATCGTGAAGATCTTATAATTACAGCCACAATCATAGGTGGAGCAAATGACACAATCGTATTCGAGGTTGAAGAAGTAACAGATGTGGTTGCAGTTGGTGTAGACTTCGGTTATGGAGCTCGTGTTGATGATGATGCTAGTCCAGATAATTACACAACAGTAACTCTTATCACAATCGAAATTAGTAATGCTAATGTAACAATGAGCAGGACAACTGATGTAGATGACGAGAAGGTTGCAGCAGGATCAGTAATGGCAGACCTTGCATCATTTGATGTAGAGGCTCAGGGAGATGATGTAACTGGAGACATTGTAATGATAATTACAACTTCGGGTACTTTCCCAACAGAATCTTCAGATGCAGATCTTGATAATGTAGCTATCTACACACTAGACGGCGACAGAATTTCTGATAGTGAGGATTTCTCATGGTCAGCACTCGGATCTACAACAATAACATTCAAGGATGTTATATTTGAGGCATCTGAGGACGCTATTGATTATGTAATTAAGGGTGACATCAATAGAGATGCTCCAACAGGAGCAATCTATACTGTTACTTCAATCCAGTACAAGTCTGTAGAGACTGTAGATGGGGATGATGTTCAGGATCTAAATAGTGCTATATCTGGTGTACAAAATGATACAGCCGTTATGACTCTAGGACATGCACAGACTGTAGAAGGTTCAGCAATCACTGTTTCTATAGAGAACGCAGATGATCAAGACATTAATGCAGATACTACAGGTGTAGTTCTTGCTAAGATTAAGCTTGACGCTGATAATTCAGGAGACAATATTAATGTATCCGAGATTAAGATACAGTTTGTTGTTAACGATGTGTCTGCAGGATCAAAGACCGTTAATAATAGTGATGTAAGGTCATGTGCTATATATAGTGGTACAGACAGAATATCAGACAGAGAGAATTCAGACGCAACCTCAGTATCATTCCGTGTAGATATTGATGTTGACAAGGATACAGAAACTATGCTTATGGTTAAGTGTAATCTTTCAAATGACTTCGAAAGTGGTGATACAGTTGTAGTTACAGGTGTTGACTTTGACGCTAGAGGATTAGTAACAACTACAGACCTAGATACTACATTCACAACAACTACAACATCAACTATCACAACTGGTACACTAATATTTACTCAGACAACAGATGATGCAAATGACAATAAGGTTGCTGAGCAAGATACAAACGATGTATCATTTGGTATCTTTGAGTATGACTCAAGAGATGCTGCATCAACTATTGACGACATTACAGTTGTAATGAATGTAGATGTTTCAAACATCATTGATGGTAGAATGGGCGTGTACATTAATGGTAATAGAGAGGACTCAGTTAATGTAACAACTGCAGCAGCAGTTGCAGAAGTTACAGCAACAGGTGGTACAATTACTGTAACAGGAGGAACAGTAGTAGGTGATACCTATACTGTAACTATTGGTACAGACGCTGGTACAGCAGTTGCATGGGCTACAAGTCATGCACATACTGCTGGACTTATTGCTACGGATATAACTGCTAACATTGCAGGATATTCAGCTACTGCCAGTGGTGCAGTAGTAACAATTACTACAACACTTACTGGTACTGCCGGAAATGCAGTAGTAGCTGTTGCAGTTGCTGGTGCCGCTACAGTTACTCAGGTAAATATGACTGGTGGTGTAGATGCAGTAAATGCTAATGCTGTATTCTCATTCACAAACATAGGACATGCAGTTGCTAAGGATCTAGAGGTTAATGTAGAGTTCAAGGCTGACCTTAGAGCAAATGCAACTATTGGAGATGTACGCATTGACAGTATTGTTGTTACAGAGAAGGATGGTGCTGTTGTAAATGATAGTGCAACTGACACATCAGGAGATGTGACAAAGCCTATGGTTGGTGTACAAGCATCAGTACCTGTAGTAGCTAAGATTAATACAGATACTAACAATCTTTCAACAGCTGATGATGTAACTCTATTCGCTTATAGCGTAACAGCTAGGGGTGGAGATGTAACTCTAGGTAGTGTTGTATTTGAGATAACAGGAGCAAATGTAACTCTTGGTAACTCAACTGTTAAAGTATATGACAATGCCACAATGGCAGGCTCAGCAATATACGATACGGCAGCCAACATAGGTTACAACGGTACTCTTAGTGCAACTGTTGATAGTCACAGCCAAAATCTTGGATCTGTGGTTATTAGAGAGAATGATACATATTATGTATTCTTTATCGCTGATGTTACAACTTCAGCAGATACTCGCTCTATCCGTGTGCAGATTAGTGATACTACATATGGTCCTAATGCACAAGGTATGAGATTCACTACTCCAGGCATTGATGCGAGTCTAGTATTGCAAGGAGACATGAAGTCACTTCTTAAGAGAGATTAATACCCTTAATTAAGATTTGACAAGCAGTCAAGGAAAATCTAATGAGGACATTCAATCATAATCCAAAGCAATAAAACCAAAAGTGAACAATCACCAAAAGTGAAAGATTACCAAAGGTTCAAAAGCCAAGAGATTAAGAAAGAAAATCCAAATTAGTCAGAAAACCCCGCCCCCGGCGGGGTTTTCTTGCGAGCGCGCTGCGGCGCGCCCAAATAAGAAAAAACCCCGCAGTCCATTCGGACCCGCGGGGTTTTTTGTATACCCCCAAAAACCTAGTGGCAAGAGAGCCTCTCTTGCCAATTGCGGTTGACAATATATTAGATATTGTTAGTATATATATGTGCTTGTGAGGGCTTGCCCTCGAACCGACCAAGGAATTCCTAAGTTGGAAGCAGGCACATCAAAAAAGACCATCTTAAGATGGTCTTTTTTGATGTTCATAAATTTTAAATTAATAGCGCATAATAGAAAAGAAATGAGGTTTACCATTCTCGCCAATAATACGCACAATAACCCTTACAGGTATTTTGCTTTTACCTATACTTTTGGCAAGAGAGCCTCTCTTGCCACTAGGTCTTAGTACTGTATAATATAAATATGGAGAGATATGTTCAGTTTGAAGAAGGGGAATATTATCATGTATATAATCGTGGTGTAGATAAAAGAAAGATATTTTTTAGCGAAGGAGATTGGAATCATTTTATGTGGTTGTTATTTGGAAGAAATGATAAAGGATACATCAGGGCACCACGGAAGAATAGAAAGAGAACAAAACAAACTAATGGCAAGAGAGGCTCTCTTGCCATTATGGCGATGGATGCTAAGAGAGATACTCTTGTAGATATATGCGCATATGCACTTATGGACAATCATTTTCATCTGCTCTTAAAAGAAAAGCAAGAAGGAGGTATAAGTAAGTTTATGAGTAAATTACTAACTGCTTTTGCTCTATATATGAATACTAAGTATGACAGAAGTGGACCACTAATGTGTAGACCATTTCGAGCGAAACATATTGATAGTGATGAGTATCTGCGTTGGGTGGTCTCATATATACACCTTAATCCAATAGACCAAGTTGAACCAAAGTGGAAGGAGAATGGTATAGAGAGTTTAAAAAGTACACAAGAGTTCTTAAGTAAATACAAATACTCAAGCTACAAAGATTACTTCCCAAGTCGTCAGGGGACCCCTAGCGACACTGGCGACAAAGCCATTAGGCATGAGAG
>CAZGTE010000024.1:0-8857 GCA_964528515.1 uncultured Candidatus Saccharibacteria bacterium | reverse complement strand
AATCCTGCAAGCTGTGCTCCTACAATAAGAGATATAATTACAATAAGAGGCGGTACGCCTACAACCTTAGTCACCACCAATGGATATATTAAGTGATTCTCAAATTGCTGGAGTATAACATAGAAGGCAAGTACAATACCAGCAAGTGGTAATCCTCCAGTCATAAATGCAATTACTATCGCCGGTATTGAAGCCAGTATCGGCCCGAATACTGGTATTAATTCAAATACTGCCACAAGAACAGCAAGAAGTAATGCATAAGGAATACCTATAATAGTAAGCCCTAAGAATGTAAGAGTTCCCATAATAATTGCTAATAACAATTGTCCTTGCATCCATAATCCTATCTTCTTTTGAGAGCGCCTCCATAGATTGATAGCATAATTCTCATTATTTTTAGGGATTATCACCCTGATAAATTCCTCAATACTTCTCTCTCTAACTGCAAAGTAGAATGAAAATACAACAATTAGTACAAATGTGAATAAACCTCCGAATACAGCACTAACCACTGCAAAAATATTACCAGATAATTTATCAATAGCTTGATTTATAGAATATACAATCTCATTAAGGTCAACACCCGCTGGTAATACACTCGCCCCATCACTCTGAATGACGCTTACTAGTCCAGGCATATCTGTAAGTAATCCAGAGACCTCTTCAAGTAGAGGTGGTATGAATGCATATATAATACCAGTGAACATACTTAATAGTGCGATATATACTATAACTACTGAGAACACTCTAGGTATCTTCATCTTGGATAATGCCTTAGTTGCCGGCTCTATGGCTGAGGCTATGACTATGGCTGTAACTAAGATTAATACGAGCTCATGCAACTTCCATAATAGAGCTACAATACCTAAGATAATCAATATCTTAATTACTGTGCCTGCTGTGATGTTTATAGTTAGGCTCTTACTCATAATTTATATAATACTCTATGCCAAGACCTTTAGCAATTTTGCTATTTCTACTCTCTGTTGCTCTCCTGTGTCTCTATCTCTGACTGTTACCATATTATCCTCTAGAGTCTCGAAGTCTATCGTGACACAATGTGGCGTACCAATCTCATCTTGCCTCCTATACCTCTTACCTACTGTACCACTAGCATCATATACAGTAGTCATATGTGGTAATAACATATCAAATATCTCTTGTGCCTTCTGTACTAGCTCTGGCTTATTCTTAAGCAATGGGAATACTGCCACCTTGATTGGAGCAAGCTCTCTTGCAAACTTGAGAACTGTGCGCTCTTTACTGTCTAGCAAGTCTACAGTATATGCCTCAGATAGTACCGCTAAGAATACGCGCCCGAGACCCATTGATGTCTCTAGTACCCACGGTATAAATCTATCTCCGGATACTTGATCTATATATGACAGATCTGTGCCTGAGTGCTCTTGGTGTACTGATAAGTCGTAGTCACTCCTATCGTGCACTCCCTCCACCTCGTCAAATCCATATGTTGGGAAGTTGTATTCAATGTCCCAAGCATCCTTAGCGTAGAATACTAGATTCTCATGCTGACTCCATCTTAGGTTGTCTTCTTTTAGTCCGAGCTTGTCTACATACCAGCTCCATCTATCTTTCTTAATTTGTTCATAAGCACTCTTATTCTCATTTGGTCTTATGAAGAATTGTGTATCTGCTTGCTCGAATTCTCTAGTGCGGAATAAGAAGTTCCTCGGAGATATCTCATTGCGAAAGGCTTTACCTATCTGAGCTACGCCGAAGGGTATCTTTGGATGCATTGAGTCTACAATGTTCTTAAAGTTAAGATATATGCCCTGACAAGCCTCGCCAGGCAAATATACAGGATCGCTATTCTTACCTGTGAAGTCTCCAAGATTTGATTGTACTAGTAGATTAAATGCTTTTGCTTCACTGAAATTACTTCCACCACATTTAACACACTTAATTTTAGACTGATTCTCACTAAATATCTTGTTGATTTCTTCGTCTGTCATCTTCTCATCTGCTTGTACTCCTAGTGCTTCAAGAGCCTTATCTACTCTCAGCCTTGTATTGCAGTCCTTACACTCTGCCATAGGATCTGAGAAGCCGCTCGTATGTCCGCTTGCCTCCCATACCTTCGGATCCTTAAACATTGCAGAGTCTAATCCATAATAATCTGGCTTAAGTTGTACATTTGCTCTCCACCAAGACTGTTTAATATTATTTAATAGTTCTACTCCATTTGGACCATAATCATATGTGCCTGCCATACCTCCATATATCTCTGACCCTTGGAATATGAAGCCCTTCCTCTTAGCGAAGCTAATCAATTGCTCCATTGTTACCTTGTTTTTATTATCTTTATCTTCTGCCATATTATATAACTATAAACTAATATCCTGAGACTAACAACTTATGGCGCTTTTATAACTCTAGAATATTCACCTCTGTAACCTGCATCATGTATAATACGAGTGTCTATATTAACCACTCTTTGTTCTATCTCCTCCTTGGTAAATGTGTCTATAGCTCTGAATACTTGATTCTGTACTAGGTCTGGAGATGATCCTATCTGAGCATAACTAGGCACAAGACCAACTGCAAATGACACTTTACGTGTTTTAGTATTGCCAACTCCTGTACCGGCGTGCACATTGCCTAAGTGCCACTCTATTGTATTTCTAACTTTATTATATCTAATTTGTTCATTAGCAGGAGATGTTAGCCCCATCCACTTAACATAATGAGGTAACTCTGCAGTAACTATTGAATTAGATATATCATTAGTCGTATTAGAGACCTCCCACACAATACCATATACCGTCTTATATTCTGACATTGGTGGCAATGGCCCTCGCGGATTTAATTTACTAGATCTAAATAGACCCTTAGATGTAAACTTACTATCTGTAGCTATTTTAAGCTCTATATGTGAGTCTGACCTTAATACCTCTGGGACACCTTGTTCACTAAGTCTGCGACCTCCAGCATGAATATCAAATGTAATAGTCGGTTCTATAATATTAATCAGCTCACTATTTGCTATTGGCACAATCCTAAATTTAAATTCTCCAGTTTCCTTAGGTGCTATAGTCTTTAATTTGCCTCCGCTTGTATTTGCACTCCATACTAACTGACTGTCTACAGACCTGTAGAAGCCGTCTGCACCAGCAAATACTCCAGCCTTATTTAAAGCTAGTCCTCCTAAATCTATCGCTATTATGGCGTCATTAATTGGAACATCTAGATTATTACGCCACCTTAGTGTAATGTCCATACTCTCTTGTGTCTTAGCAACATTAGACCCTAAGCTCTTACCTCTACTATGCAATGTAACTTCTAAAAAGGACCTACTTACTTCTATTGTATGTCTAGACTTTGCCAATACTATATATTCCTCATCTTCTTTACTGACATTCCTGCTAGCTCCTACCCCCGTGCTTGTATTTAATATGCGTACATCTCCTATCTGCCCATCTATCTTTCCAGACATATATACCCTACGGCTTTCTCCTGGATGGAGGGTACCTATGTACCAACGCAAACTATCGTCAGTATTGCCTATACCTTTCTGAACCTCTGGAGAGCTACCTGTAATACTAAATCCAAGGGGTAAGTCTACATCAATATAAACCCCATTTAATACATTGGGTGAATGCGACTTTATTGATATTCCTATTGGTATATCTTGCCCTGGTGTTAGCTCTGTATTGGCATCTACACTTATACTCATAGCATTAGACGATATGATTATTAAGTGTTTGACACTCTTGGAGTGTATTACATTACTACCTTGAAATCTGTATTGTAGCTCTACTTGTATCTCTTTAGTATCTCCTGCATTGCCAAATATTACCGCTCTTAGAGAGCCTCCTCGATGAGCCTTGCGAGCATCTAGTCTACCTATTGATATTCTCTCTGTCTCAAGTGAGGTCTTATAATCTACGGGGGAAACAGTACCTTTTGGATAAGTTACTATAATATCTGCTAAGAGTATCGGAACCTCTTTGCGATTTGTTATTATTACCTGCATCTCTAGTACATCACCGGATTTTATAAATTTCTTACCCTCTATTACTATGTCTACACCCTCTGTAAATGCAGTATCAGTGGCTTGGTGGAGGTGGAAAAAGGACCCAATACCAGCAAGTACAAAAAAAGCTATTGAAAATATCATAAACATACCCACTCTTTTATGAGTTCCCACTTTGCTTTTTCTTAATTTGACTATCTTGTCTTTATTTTCATTATTGTCATACTTCCATTCTCTATTAGCTAAAGGTGTTTCTGTATCCACCTCTCTCCTATTGCGCCAAGGTAAGAAGCCCTTATGCTCTCTTGAGTACATTCGTCTCTTAAGCTTAGAGATATTGTCATCACTCTTAAATTCTGAGCGCTTAGTATCTTTTAATTCTTCTGGAGTATTCATTTTATAATTATAACATGCTCACGCATACTATAAATGACTTTCTGAGATGGAATTGTTGACAGCGACTGATAGCTGATTTTGTGATATTTCTTTACTTGTAAATTGACTAAGAATAGCCTCGTCTAGATACCCAAGAGTGATTAAGATGCTTGCAATTGAGACTAACTCGCACTTATTGGCATCTTCACTTATTGGCATATTTATTCTTGCAGATAACAAATTGTCAAATAGCTCTGCTGTCGTTGTGGTATTGGTGATTGTCATTCTACATACAAATTCTGCTATCCTTGCAAATGCATTGAGCTTGTCTAAATAGAGACCCTCTGTAGATATAACCTGACTATTACCACTCACATTCTCTACTCCTGTTATGCGCCATAGATATCTACCCCTCACTAGAGATACTCTGCAATATGAAAATAATTGTAAGTGTCCACGCATCTTAGCCTTGTCCTTACGCACACTCTGGGCTCTGGCTATTATTAACCCTAAGTCCTTACTCAAGATCCAGTATGTAATATCTGCCTCTGCAGATTCCACTCTCTTTAATATTATTGAGTCAGTGCTGTATATATAATGACTCATTACTTCTTATATAATTGCGAGTGGGTGCCGATTGCTACAAACCTAATTTCATTATTGTACTCATAATAAACAGCTCTGTAATTTCCAGTTATATTTATACTTCTATGTCCATCCCACTCTCCGGTTAATGAGTGATTATTGAGTAAATATTGAAATTTATCTTGCCTAAACAGTTCAAGTCTCTCATAAAACTTATTTTTCAAGTTCTTAAGCATTTTTTTGAACTGCTTGTCAAAACTTTTTTCAAACTTAATTATCATAAGTTTTTTAGATGTGTAATCGCGTCATCAACAGATTCGAAAGCTTCGGTTCTGTGTTCTGGTTTATCTCTATTTTCTTCAGCCTCTTTTAAGATACTCTTAAGATAAGGAGTTGGAACAAGTGGATTCTCTATTATAAGTTGCTTAGATGTTGTAAGATTACGCAAGGCTTGCTCAACAATAAGTGACATAGAGATTCCCAACTCATTAGCTACTTTTTTAGCCTCGTCACGAAGCTTCTTAGGAACTCTTGTGTGCATCATTGTTGTTGTCTTCATATATCTAAATTGTATCAATTAGATACTATTTGTCAACAGCCCTGTTTAGCTTACTATCTCTACAGAAAATTCTTCAACATCAGCTCTTTCGGTAAATTTGAAATCATTAATGAATGTCTGTTTCGTAATACTTGTATTAAATTTTTGTATTATCTCTTGCTCTTCATTATTTGCAATTATCTTGGCTCCTGTATACTCTCCTGCCTTTAGTCCTGCATCTTTACGAGCCTTCTGCATCACTCTTAGCATATCGCGGAGCTTACCCTCTTCCGCCAGCTCTGGAGTTATTCTTGTGTCTAATCCAACTTCTGCATCCATTTCTGGAGAGAAATATACACTCTTTACATTTAATTCATCAGCTATTATAGCTTGTAGTCCCTGCTCTAGCTCAGTATGTCTCAAGGTTACAGAGGCAAGAGGTTGACGCACATTAAATCCAGCATCCTTACGGGCCTCTAATGCTTTAGTTATTAATATTCGCACCTCTTTCATATCTTCTATAGAGCCTTCATCTACCTCTCTTACTTCGCACCAATTAGAGAGATGCACACTCTCCGTATCACCCTCTCTCTTAGTGCGCGTCCATAGCCAATCACTATGGAATGGAGCAAATGGTGCTAATAATTTAGAAAGCTTACGCAATACAAAGAGAGTCGTCTGTAATGCCTCTATCTTATCTTGCTCATCATCACCTTTAAATCTGTCTCTACTCCTACGCAAGTACCAAGTGGACAGGTCATCTATGAAGTCATTAAAGCCTCTTGCAGCTTTGTCTAGCTCATAATTATCCATTGCAACAGTAACCTCATTATGTAATTGTCTTAATCTAGTGATTATCCATTTGTCTAATACATTATTACTCTTGTCATTGTCCTTATGCTCTATTGAGTCCTTATACAGCTCATAAAATTCATATACATTTATCAATCTGCCAAATAGCTTACGCGCAACTTCCATCACTCCCTGCTCTACGAAGTCTAGATTCTCAGCTCTTACTACCTGACTGCTCAATATATATATACGCATAGCATCTGCGCCATACTTGTCTATCATATACATTGGGTCAGGATAATTATTTAAACTCTTACTCATCTTCTTTCCATCCTCTGCCATCATCATTCCAGTAGTAATTACATTACTGAATGCATTAGTATTGAATAATCCTCCTGAAAGCACATGTTGATAGTAAAACCATGTACGACATTGGTCTTGAGCCTCTGCTATGAAGTCTGCGGGTATGCGCTTATTAAATTCCTCTTTATTTTCAAATGGATAATGTAATGATGCAAATGGTACTGACCCAGAGTTAAACCAAGTATCAAGAACATCTGGTATGCGCACCATCTCTCCGTCACCCTTCTCCGACGAAGCTTCACAGGACAAGCATTTCCAAATTACGGTATCTACTACATCCTTGTGCAGGTCATCTACTCTTATTGATGAATACTCCTCAAGCTCGGCAATACTCCCGACAACTATCTCATTATCACATTTATTACATCTCCAGACAGGCATGGTATTCGCCCAGAATCTATTGCGAGATATAGACCAGTCCCTGGCGCCCTCAAGCCAATTGCCCCATCTACCCTTCTTAATATGCTTCGGACTCCAATTTATAGACTCAGCGTTGTTTAATAAGTCATCTTTTATCTTCTCTACAGCTACGAACCAGCTACTAGTTGCATAATTAAGTAGCGGTGTATCGCAACGCCAACAATGTGGATAGCTGTGCTGATATTTCTCTTTATTAAATAACTTATTATTATGAGCGAGCCATTTTATTATTTCTATGTCTGTCGCCATATGATCACCTCTTTGCTTTACATTAAGTCCAGCAAAGTCTATGACCTCTGACCTAAAATGTCCAGACATATCTACATGTTGCACGAATGGAATATTATTTTCTTTACCTAAAGACATATCGTCTTCTCCAAATGCCGTTGCTATATGCACTATACCTGTTCCGTCTTGTGTGTTTACAAAATCAGCAGAATATATCTTCCAGCCGTTTTTATGATTTTCTAATTTTTCATCTTTAGCATAATAATCAAATAATGACCTGTATGACTTACCGACTAAATCTGAACCTTTCAATTCTGTTATTATCTTGTAATCTTTGTCTTTTAATACACTCTCTACCAGCTTCTTTGATACAATATAATTCTCACCCTCACTTAATACCTTCACATAATCAATATCCTTCCCCACAGCAAGTGCAACATTACCTGGGAGTGTCCACGGAGTAGTCGTCCATGCAAGCATGAAGGTATTTGGCTCACCCTCTAGCTCAAACTTCGCTGTTACAGAGAGGTCTTTAATGTCTTTATAACCTTCAGCGACCTCACTCTGACTTAGCGTAGTCTCACATCTGGGGCATATGTGCATTGCTCGATAGCTCTCATATACGAGACCCTTATCATATAATTGTTTAAATGCCCACCACTCAGACTCCATAAAGTTCTTGTCCATTGTCTTATATGCGCCTTCCATATCTGCCCAGCGCCCTATGCGAGGTATCATCTCCTCCCACTGCTGTGAATATTCAAATATCTTGGCTCTACATGCATCATTAAACTTCTTAACTCCGAATTTGATTATGTCATCACGCCCAGAGAGATTAAGCTCTTTCTCTATTAGATTCTCTATTGGCAATCCGTGGCAATCCCACCCCCACTGACGCTTGACCCTATATCCGCGCATTGTCTTATATCTTGGCACGGCGTCTTTCACGAAGCTCTGTAGCAAGTGCCCATAATGAGGTAGTCCAGTAGCAAATGGTGGACCATCATAGAATGTGAACTCCTGTGGATTCTCTACTCCTGCAGGAGTCTCCACGCTCTTTTCAAAAATTTTATTCTTATTCCAGAAGTCTAGTATCTCCTCCTCTCTTATAGCTATCTCAGTCTTTTCCTGCACTTTATTATTAGTCATTACTTAATAATAACAAATCTGTGCTTATAATGCTACTGGCACTATTGCGATAGGATAATCCTTATCTTTAACAATGTCTTCAAATTCTTCTTTATTTATAAATAAATCACTCTTCTCCACTCCATCAACTCGCACACCAGCAGCAAATCCATATTCCTTCGCTTTAATAAGAGCCTCATCATATGAATTGACTAGATACTTGCCATAATATGATGACAGTTTTATTCCATCATCCTCTACTGTTTCTAAAATATTTATGTATTTAATACTCATATGAATTACTATACTACACTTTTTGCCATTGGTTAAGTAGCTGCCTCCTGAGTTCAACATTTAATTGCAACACTTAGATTAAAGATTGAACCTGGAAGTCTCCGATTTTCTTTTTCTCAATAAACACTTCGTGAGGAGTG
>CAZGTE010000023.1:7600-8876 GCA_964528515.1 uncultured Candidatus Saccharibacteria bacterium | reverse complement strand
TTGATAAAATAGATGACAAAGATAAGATAATAGTTAAGGGTGCGCGTACTCATAATCTTAAGAATATTACAGTGGAGATGCCTCGAAATAAGATGGTGGTTATCACCGGGCTCTCTGGTAGTGGCAAGAGCTCTCTTGCATTTGACACGATATTTGCAGAGGGGCAACGCAGATATATTGAGAGCCTAAGTGCCTATGCACGCCAATTCTTAGGTAAACTGCAGAAGCCAGATGTAGACGAGATAAGCGGGCTATCACCAGCAATCTCCATAGACCAAAAGTCCCGCAGCAACAACCCCCGCTCTACAGTAGCAACTATTACTGAGATATATGACTACTTGCGTGTGCTCTATGCAAGGGTTGGTACACCGCATTGCCCCAAGTGTGGCGATGCTATACACAGGTTAACAAATGAGGAGATACTCACAGTAATAACAGACAACATAACAAAGAGTGTAAGTAGTGGTAAGGACAAGAAGGTAATGGGTGTAAACATAAGCGAGGCGACAGTAAAGCTCTATGCACCAGTAGTAATGGGTCGCAAAGGTGAGTACTACCAATTGCTGTATGACCTACTAGGTAAAGGTTATGAGAAAGTACTCATAGACGGCAAAGAGCACTCCCTAAGAGAGAAAATAACACTAACAAAGACCAAGAAGCACAGTATAGATATATTAATAGACGAGCTATTTGTCACAGAGTTCAACAGTAAAGATAAGTCGGACAAGAGGGCGGTGGCAGAACGCTTAAGCGAGGCAATAGAGAGGGCGCTTGAGGAGGCAGATGGATTTATAAAGATAGTTAATCCAGACAACTCTGAGCAACTCATCTCTAGTAAGTTTATGTGTCCTAATGACGACTTCTCATTCCCTGAGATTGAGCCGAGACTATTCTCCTTTAACTCTCCATACGGTGCTTGTGAGGAGTGCAAGGGTTTGGGAGCGAAACACTTTTTTGTCTCAGAGGAGGGTTATGATCCTTGTCCAGAGTGTCACGGCAACAGACTCCGCACAGAGGCGCTACAAGTATTAATGAAGAGTGAGGAGATAAACAGTAAAGGTAAAATTCAAAAAGTAGAAAAGAATATTGTAGACTTTACCGCCTTGTCCATACGCGATGCTAGTGAGTTTATCTCAAATATTAGCCTCACGAAAAAGGAGAAGGAGATAGCCGGCATAATTCTTAAAGAGATACAGTCTCGCTTGCAGTTTATGCTTAATGTCGGTATAGACTACTTAACCCTAGACAGGAGAGCGAATACTCTTAGTGGAGGAGA
>CAZGTE010000023.1:5616-7500 GCA_964528515.1 uncultured Candidatus Saccharibacteria bacterium | reverse complement strand
TACTAATAAGAGGAGGTAAGAAGCACAGTATAGATAATCTTTCTGTAGACCTACCTCTCGGCAAGTTCGTGACTATTACTGGTGTCTCTGGCTCTGGTAAGAGTACCTTTATGTATGAGATACTACACCGTAATTTGCGTGCCCGCTATGACAGGCGTTATATGACAAGTCACTTATACAATTGTTCTAAGTTCTCTGGTACAGAGTACGCTGGGCGCAGTATACTCATAGACCAAGCGCCTATTGGTCGCACTCCGCGCTCTAATCCTGCCACCTATACTGGTGCCTTCACTCATATTCGTGATCTATTTGCCGGTACAAACGAGGCGCGCGCAAGAGGGTGGAAGCCGGGCAGGTTTAGTTTTAATGTTAAAGGTGGGCGCTGCGAGGCTTGTCAGGGTAATGGCTTGGTAGCTGTAGAGATGCACTTCTTACCCACCGTATATGTAGAGTGCGACTTATGTAATGGTAAAAGATTTATGAAGGAGACCCTAGATGTAAAGTTCCAAGACAAGAGCATATACCAAGTACTACAAATGACAGTAGACGAGGCGCTAAAATTCTTTAAAGATATACCATCAATATATGACAGGTTTAAAAGCTTGCAGGCGGTAGGTCTTGGTTATTTGCGCCTTGGGCAGAGCGCCACAACACTAAGTGGAGGAGAGGCACAGAGGATCAAAATAGCTAGCGAATTGTACAGACCGTTTACTAATAAGACTGTGTACTTACTAGATGAGCCGACAGTCGGATTGCATTATGATGATGTAATAAAGCTTATAGACATACTCCAAGAGTTAGTAAGGCGCGGCAACTCTGTAGTTGTTATAGAGCACAACCTAGACCTAATAAAGTGCTCAGATTATGTCCTAGACTTCGGTCCTGATGGTGGTATGGGCGGCGGCAAGCTAGTAGCTAAAGGTACTCCAGAACAAGTAGCAAAGACAAAGACTCATACTGCTAAGTATCTTGCACGAGTGTTGAAGTAATATGAACAAAAAGGACTTACAAAAATATAAATTACCTGATGAACCCGGTGTTTATACTTTTCGCAATAATAAGCGACAGCGGATATATATTGGTAAGGCTACAAGCCTTAAGAGTAGAGTGGCGAGCTACTTCGGCTCCGGGCTTATGAGTAGCAGAGGACCTCTCTTGGTGAAGATGCTTGCGGAGGCAACGAGTATTGAGTGGGAGCAGACTGACTCTGTACTAGAGGCACTAATATTAGAGGCAAACTTGATAAAGAAGCATCAGTCAGTGTATAACAGTAAAGAGAAGAGCAATAAGAGCTTCAATTATTTAGTAATAACTAATGAGGAGTATCCAAGACTATTAATAAAGCGCGGTAGAGAATTACTTACAGAGCCTACTAATGGCAAGAGAGCCTCTCTTGCCACAAATGAGTACAAATATGTTTTTGGTCCATTCCCATACGGATCTGCTCTTAAGGAGGCGCTTAAAGTTGTGCGGAAAATCTTCCCATATCGCGATAAGTGCATTGTCGCCAGGGAACCCCTAGCTACAAGAGTTAAAAAAGCCAAGCCTTGCTTTGCTGCTCAAATAGGTCTCTGTCCAGGGGTTTGTTCTGGTAAAGTTACTAAGATTGAATATGCCAGAACTATACGCAATATAGCTTTATTATTTAATGGTAAGAAAAAGAAGTTATTAGAAAGATTAGAAATACAGATGCGCAAGTCTGCCAAGACAGAAGCCTTTGAAAGGGCTACTGAATTGCGTAATCAAATATATTCACTAAATCATATTAATGATGTTGCAATAGGTCAAGGTAGTCATAGTATTAAGATGAAAGATACTCAAAGACGTATAGAAGCATACGATGTGGCGCATATGAGTGAGCAGAATAGAGTAGGTGTAATGGTT
>CAZGTE010000023.1:2546-5516 GCA_964528515.1 uncultured Candidatus Saccharibacteria bacterium | reverse complement strand
TATGCTAAAATAGGTAGATGTTACAGACAGACGCACTCAAGATATTAAAGGCCGGACGGAATGTCTACCTAACTGGCGCTGCTGGCGCTGGTAAGACATATGTTATAAACCAGTATATAGACTACCTTAAAGATCATAAAGTTAATGCATCTATAACAGCAAGCACAGGTATTGCTGCAACGCACATAGGTGGCATGACAATCCACAGCTGGAGTGGTATAGGTATAAAGAATGATTTAACTGACTGGGATATAGATGCTATGGAGCAGAAGCAGTATTTGGTAAAACGACTAACCAGTGCATGCGTACTTATTATAGACGAGGTCTCAATGCTCTCACCAAATATGCTAGATATGGTAGACCAAGTATGTAAGAATTTGCGGCATAATCAAGAGTCCTTTGGCGGACTGCAAATAGTATTATCCGGAGACTTCTTCCAACTCCCTCCCATACAGAGAGGCGTCCAGTCTGGGAATGAACAATTCGCAGACAGTAGCAGGGCTTGGAGAGATGCTGACATCCGCACTTGCTATATAACAGAACAATACAGACAAAAGAGCGATCCAATTACCGATATACTTAATGATGTGCGTGACGGCACTATTACAAATAAGAGTATGAAGCTATTAGAGAGTAGGGTGAATGCCAAGTTTGGTGGAGAGAATACTGACCTAATACGCTTGTATACACATAATGCGAATGTAGACCAGCGTAATCAAGAAGAATTGGCTAATCTTGAGGGTAGAGTAGAGACTTATGAAATGACAGGTAAGGGTAATAAGAGAATTATAGAAACATTAAAGAAAGGAGTCCTTGCGCCAGAGACACTAGAGCTCAAGAAGGGGGCAAAGGTAATGTTTGTTAAAAATAACTTTGAGGCTGGGTTCGTAAATGGTACGCTCGGAGAGGTGACAGACTTTGAGTTTGGTCGTCCTGTAGTGCAGACAATAGGTGGAGATGAAATAGTGGTTAGTGCGGAGGAGTGGATGGTAGAAGACGGAGGTAAGGCAATGGCAAGCGTGTCACAATTACCTCTGCGTCTCGCTTGGGCTATCACAGTACACAAGAGTCAGGGAATGTCGCTTGATGCTGCAGAGATAGATCTATCTAAAGCATTTGCACCCGGACAAGGATATGTAGCTCTGTCACGACTGCGCACACTTAATGGACTTATTCTTTTAGAAAAGATAGGGCACAGTGCGCTTAAGATGCATCCATATATAGTAGAATTTGATAAGTGGCTACATAAGGACTCTAATAAATGGGAACAGGTAATAGCTAGATTTGATGATGAGCAGTTGCAGAAGATGTACGACGCTCACATATTAGACTGTGGAGGATCTATAGTTAGTCTGTCAGAGAAGCGTGCAAAGAGTAACGGTAAGACTATAGATGAAGATAAACCAAAGAGTAACTTTATAGAGAAGGCGAGGGAGAAGTACCCAAATGCCTATAAGCCGTGGAGTAAGAATGATGAGAGAGTGTTAAAGGAGATGTTTGAGGAGGGTAAGAGTCTCGATGAACTATCAACAGAATTCGGCAGAGGTGCTGGCGGTATTAAGAGTCGTCTGGTAAAATTAAAATTAATAGATGAGGATTAACCATTACTAACTTTAATTATAAAATACTATGAATCAAATTAAAGATATTATAAAAAGGGCACTAACTAACAATGGTAAAGGCTGGACCATTTTTTCAATAATTAAGATAACGATACTTATCATTGTTGCATTATTTGCCTTGTCTATAATACTAGCAATGTTTAAATGGGTATTTAATATTGATGATTATAAAGAATATCATACCGAATTAGGACAAATATTCAATAATCCCGAATTAATATTAGGAGATATGGGGAAAATGATGGATTCCCATACTGGCGGTAAGGGTGGGGTTAGTGAGACTGAAATGTTCCATCGGTCAATTAGTATGCCTAGACCATTACCTATACATATTCCACCACCATTTATTGAGACAGTAAGTAGGCTTGCAGAGTCTTACGAGACTAGAGATTACTCAGTATCATATCAAAAAAGAAATATTGAGAATATTTGTAATACATTTAATGAACTTAAGCCATTAGAATATGTCGTGTTCCAGAATTCTAATATATCAGATACATCTTGTAATTTTAGATTTAAAGTAGAAGTAGAGAGGGAAGAAGAGATAATAGCAATTATCAAGTCTCTTGATCCTAAAGACTTTAATGTGAATACATTCACTCTGGAGCGCACTATTACGAATAATAGAAATGAAATTGCTATACTAGAGCGTAAGATTAAAATGCTAGACTCCCTACTAGAGAGAGCTCAAGATAAGTACACAGCGTTGCGCAATACTGACAATGCTACAGCACTTGTGCAAGCTATTAACAATGAGATTAATCTTATAGAGCGCGTAACTAATCAAAAACTTAGTGCGCAAAGTAGGATAGATAGATTAACAAATAGAAATATCACTCAAGAAGAGCGGGTAGACTACTCACAATTCAATATATCTATTAGTGAGAAGAAGTTTATAGACTGGAGTGGTATTGGTGACCAATGGAAATTTGCCTTTGAGAAATTCGTAAGTAGCCTAAGTGAGTCAGTGCAAGGATTGTCTATTGGACTTATTATGTTCATATTTAATCTTGCTAAGTTTGTAATATTCTTGAGTCTTGTAGTTGTAACAGTTGTTGCTACAACTAAATTCTTATGGATAATAAGTAAGAGAATTTGGAAACGGTAACACTGTTTCAACTTAAATAAAAAACACCGACATTAGTCGGTGTTTTTTATTTAGTTAACAATATTTATACAATTAGTACAAACCTCGCTCTGGGGCATTCTTTATTATCTCTAATATTTCCTCATCATTATCTGTAATTACGTAGAGATCCATATCCTCAGGAGAGATTGTCTCAAATTCTTTAGACAGTGTCTCATCTATAAATTTCTGTAATGGATTCCAAAAATCTGAACCCATTAA
>CAZGTE010000023.1:0-2446 GCA_964528515.1 uncultured Candidatus Saccharibacteria bacterium | reverse complement strand
TCTGGTGTACGAGCAGAGCCGAATATTGTTACTGTTTTAGGATATTGACTAATAGCCTCAAATCCTGCAAGTAATTCTTCTCCAACCTTATCAGACCTCTCCTTTAGCATTTTGTGCATTTTAATATCTGACCTATGTAGTTCTGTCATCTCTGATTCAAGCTTAGCCACTCTTGGTCTACCATCTTTCTCTATTTTATATAGATGAGAATTGGGTCCAAATGGATGCTTGGGATCACTCTGGGAAGTCTTACTGTCTGTTGTCATGTTTATCTATTGTATTTAATTTGTAATAATCTTGCACAGTATACACTATGTATAGAGATTATTTATACAGTTTGTAATAATCTAACTTTCTAGTATAATTAAATATAATGGATATGGAAGAGCTAAATAAATCACAAATAGTATTACTTACACTATTAGTAAGCTTTGTAACTTCTATGGCCACCGGTATTGTCACCGTATCTCTTATGGAACAGGGTGTTAGTCCTGTAACAACTACAGTCAATAAGATAGTAGAGCGCACGAAAGAGATTATCATAAGAGAAATTCAGGATCCAATAACAGTAACCAAAACAGAGACCATAGTCGTACATCCATCAGATCTTGTGGCAAATGCTGTAGACAAAAATAAAGACAGTTCTATTATAATTTATAAGGTAGTGTCGAATACTCCTTCTGTAGATGTTGCTATTGATGAGATGGCAGATGAAAATACTCTAACTACAATTACAGCATTAGTAGATTCAAAAGACCAAATAGCAAGTGCAATCACTGCAATTGAAGATACTGTAATAGCAGAGTTACCTAAGGATAAATTAATATTTGCATCAAGAGGAGTCGTTCTAGAAGGTGGGGTTATTGTTTCTGATGCATCAATTATAAATAATGAGAATGAATATATTGTATTAGACGCTCTTGGTGAGAGAATTCCTGTCATTCTACAACGCTCAGAGCAAGGTATTGCTATACTCTACTCAAATATTGGAATACCTACTACCATTGGCAACATCAGTAATCTTAAAAGAGGAGAGGCAATAATAGTACTCTCTGGTGCAGACAGACTCAAGGTCATAACATCGGTAGTATCAGATATCATCACTAATGATAGTGGGATTGCTCTAATAGAGATAGACAAAATTATTAGCACTCCAGGAAGTATGTTAATAAATTCTGAAGGGGAGCTTATAGGTATAAGCACAGGAATTAGTCGTACAAGTGGTAATGCCTGGTTTAGTTCCAGTAATATAATAGAAGCCTCACTGCTCGACAGTGAGGGTACAGGTATCTAATTATATTAAAACTATACTAGCCCTGGAGAGAATGCAAATACCATACTTATTATGATAAGTATAGCGAATGCAATCCAAACCCATTTAATAACCTTTTTTGTTTTTTTACCATATAATAAACTCATTGCCAATTAGTATACTCGCTGTTATGATTTTAGCAAATATAAATAAGTATTACTATGGCATTAAAATCAAAACGAAACATTTGGCATAAAATTATTTTTTCTTGGATTACTATTATTATACTTATCTTATTATCAATACTCTTAGTAAAAAATATTATAGATATATATAGCAAGAATACTAATGCTAACTTAAGGGCACAAGATGCACAAAAAGACTTAATAAGAATTGAAGAAAGAAAATATATCTTAAATAAAAACCTATTACGAATAAAGACAACGCGGGGAATTGAAGAGGAGCTTAGACAAAGATTTGATGTAGCAAGAGAGGGGGAACACTTACTTGTAATAATTGACAGGGATATGGAGGTGGAGATTGAACCCAGTACACAGTCTTGGATAAGTAACCTATGGCATAAGTTTAAAAATAGATTATAATAAGTTTATATTAATTTAGTATATTTAAAAAAATTATGATTTCTTATATAGTATTAGGTGTAGCAGTGGTAATTGTTGGGTGGTTAGTAATTACTTTCAACTCATTAGTGTTAAAGCGCAATAGAGTTAAAGAAGGTTGGGCAGATATAGATGTGCAACTTAAACGAAGGTACGACTTAATACCAAATCTTATAGATTCTGTAAAGGGATACATGGCGCATGAAAAAGATACACTAACTAAGGTTACTGAGATGCGCACCTTGGCTATGCAAGGTGGCTCTATGGAGAGTCAGGCTCAGAATGAGAATATGCTAACAGACGCACTTAAAAGTATATTCGCACTGTCTGAGAATTATCCAGACTTAAAAGCTAATGAGAATTTCATTGAATTACAAAGAGAGCTTGCGGATACTGAGAATAAGATTCAAGCCTCACGAAAGTTCTACAATGGAACAGTAATGGACTTCAATACTAAGATTGAGCAAGTTCCTACAAATATTATAGCTAATAAGTTTGGATTTAAAGTTAGAGAATTCTTCGAATTGGCAGACTCTGAGCAAGAGGCTCGCGAGCCAGTAAAGGTTGACTTTAA
>CAZGTE010000022.1:0-8908 GCA_964528515.1 uncultured Candidatus Saccharibacteria bacterium | reverse complement strand
TTTATCTGGATTATATATATGTCCAAATATTGATGAAGGTGGTAATGCTGGAGACTGTGGTTCTACATGTGTTGGTCAATTAGGGACGGCACAAACATGTACAGATTATCAGCAATATAGATCAGGCACTAGGGATCGACGCTGTTCTATCAGAAATCATTTTGCTTGCGTACCATTTGAAGATTATACAGCTAATGCCGTTTTCATTGATGCTTCATGGCAGGCTGGTTCTTGGTTTGTGGTAAGAAGTAATACATGTCCAGAAGCTGAGACTGATGCTGGTCGAGGGGATAATACTATCCGGGAACGAACAGTAAGGTGTGTTAATAGAACAACAGGGTCAGTGGTAGATGAGAGTTACTGTTCTTTTACTAAGCCAGAAACAAGACGGGGCACCAATAGGTGCTAGAAGGCTGGCTGGGTGTGTGCGTAAACACAACTAATAGTAAAAGTGACAAGAGAACTAAATGATTTATTATTTAGCGGTCAGGATTCGTAATAATTAAAGCACTATAAATATCTCAAATTTTAAATATTCTTATATTAAATATCTTTATCTAGCATTTAGTACCATTGCACTGTAAACTTAAGTAATGGGTATTAGATTTTTGAAGTATGCAGCATTACCAGTTCTAGGTATTTTGGCTATATTTGCATTGACCACACTTCATATATTCTCGTTCTACTCGCATCAAGCTGAAGCAGAGCGAGACTGCGCAGTAGTCTTCGGTGCGGCCGTTTGGCCTGGGTATTATGGTCCAGTGCCGAGTGACGCTCTTACAGATAGGACACTTGCATCTGCAGAATTATACAAGAAAGGATTAGTAGATTGCATAATCCTCTCAGGTGCAGACTCTATATATGGAGCCCATGAGGTAGACATAATGACAGACTTACTGCTGGATGCTCAAGTACCTATTGATATTATTAAGTTAGACAGATATGGACTGGACACAAGGTCAACAATAGAGAACCTAGACAAAGGCAAGTCATACATTCTTATTTCTAATGACTTCCATCTTGCTCGTATTGACTTTTTCGCTCAGTATTTAGGGTTAGAATTTGATACCCATTCTGCAGAGTATAGGTCAGGTGGTAGATATACTAGGGAACACCACTTCGTAGCTCGCGAGGTGGTGGCATTTTGGTACTATTTCTTCGGCACCTTATTTTAACAGCAAAGTCGGGCTTTGCTGTTGGTATGAAGTATTTGCATTCTTGTCTTGCTCAAGTATAGTTATATTTAATTATGGTAAAGATTTTAATCATCGCTGGAATTAGTGGCTCTGGTAAAAATTCTATTATGCAAGGGATATTAGACAGGTATAAGAACTGTACTAAATTAATAACAGCAACAACTCGAGAGCCAAGGAGAGGAGAGGTTCATGGTGTGGATTATTACTTCATTACTAAAGAAGAATTTTTGCAAAATATTAAAGACGGAAAGATACCAGAGTATTGGCATGCTAAGGATACAGATAGGTATTATGGCACATATTTACCAGACTTAGATAAGAAAGCAAATGAAGGTAAGGTTATAATAGCTCAAGTACAGGCAGAGGGTATCAAGTACCTTAAAGACCACTATAAGACTATTGCTATATTTATTACCGTACTCAGTGAGAGCGATCTAATAAGTAGGATAAGACTAAGGCAAGACATACAAGAAGATGAGCTAAAAGAGCGTATATCTATGATGCAAAGAGAAACACTAGAGTTTAAACAGTTCTGTGATTATACAGTTAGTAATCCTAATGGTAAACTAAATGAAACAATAGACGAGGTGATAAATATATTAAAAAAAGAAAATTATGTTAAATAATAAGATTGAATCAAACAAGCAACCTAAAACAGTCTTATTCTATGGTATGAGTGGCGCGGGCAAGGGTACGCAAGCGCGTCTGCTGGTAGACAGACTCAATAAGAACAGTAATACACACTTCGTAGAGACTGGTCAATTGTTAAGGGATTATGCATATAAGGCAGGGACATATGGAGCGCGCCGTATTAGTGAGACTATAGATAAGGGCATTCTTGTGCCACAAGCAGTCTCTGCATATATGTGGAGCGGTCTCCTGCTCAAGAGTGTTGGGGAGAATGATAATGTAGTATTTGATGGAGCAGCTCGCAGTGTAGACGAGGCGCGCCTATTTAATGGCATACTAGAGTGGTTAGGTAGAGATTATGACATATTTATATTAGAGATAGATGAAGACACAGCAAGAGAGAGAGCAGTACGGCGCGACGAGGGCAGGCTAGACGATACTAATGAGGGTATGGCCAATAGGCTTGCATGGTTCCGAGAGCAGACAATGCCAGCAATAGACTATATGAGCGAGCGTGGCGCAAGAGTACATCATATTGATGGTAGTAGGAGTATAGAGGATATAGAGCAGGAGATATTATCAAAATTAGACTTATAAAATATGAAGAAAGATGAGAAGAAGATTTTAATAAAGTTAAGTGGAGGAGCACTTAGTAATGGCGCAGAGAAGTTTACAGAGAAGGTATTAAAGGACACCGTAGAGCAAATAAAGAAAGTGCAGAGTTTGGGATTCGAGATAGCTATTGTGGTAGGTGGAGGTAATCTCTTCCGCGGGGCTGAGCTTGCTGGCAATGTCGGAATACGGCGTCCTACTGGAGACTATATCGGCATGCTTGCCACAGTGCAGAATGCTCTTGTGGTGAGAGATTACTTTGAGTCACAAGGTCTTGTAGTGAGGGTTAGTTCAGCCATTGCAATGCCTCAAATATGTGAGGAATATATGCCACAGAGGGCGCGTAGACACTTAGCTAAAGGCAGGATTGTAATATTCGCTGGTGGCACTGGTATGCCATATTTCACTACAGATACTACCGCTGCACAGCGAGCGCTTGAGCTTAATTGTGGGACGCTAATCTTAGCTAAAGACGGAGTAGATGGAGTATACACAGCAGACCCTAATACTGACCCAAGTGCTACAAAGATAGATAGTATAACAGCTACCGAGGTCATAGAGAGAGACCTTAAGGTCGCAGATGCAGCGGCAATAGCTATGTGTAGAGATAATGACTTGCCTATAAGAGTGGTATCAATGCAAGATATATCAAGATTAAATGAGGCTACACTAGGTACGATAATAGAGCCGAGGTAGTCAAGTGCATCAATAGTAATTTAAATTTATAAGCCTCGTACTTGTTCAATAGTAGGCTCGAGCACCGCAGAGTCGAAGTCTATTACATACACGCGTGGAGGTTTAGACCGATCTTCCTCTCCATTTGCATTAGCATCATATCTAATACAGTAGTTACCATCGTGTAGATGATAGTGTTGGAGTCCCATGGTAGCTAGCACATTTTCTATTTTCTCCTTCTGATCCACTATGTCGTCTTTATAGTATTGTAAGTTAATATCACGTATATTAGATCCTATCAATATAGAGCGTATGTGCATATTGTTATTGCTCCGCATATTAAAGCCTAGTATCGGAACTATAGGCACATAGTCAAATCCGTGTGAAGCCCATACATCACTAGCCTCAAACACATGCCTCCAGGCAAAGAATGACCGTATTGGTATATTCCTGTTAAATACGAATCCTTCACGCCCATGTATAATAGCGCCCTCTTCGCCAATTGTCTTTATGGGTCCACCGCCACCTAAGTATAGATCACTACCACCCTTATCTATTTTCTTTCTAGATTTATCTGTATCGAACCTTGCAAATATCCCATAAGGATTATACTCTTTCTCATCTATATCTATATGGTCAGGTATGTGTTCCATAAGTCT
This sequence comes from uncultured Candidatus Saccharibacteria bacterium, assembly GCA_964528515.1. GTDB lineage: Bacteria > Patescibacteriota > Minisyncoccia > Phycocordibacterales > UBA2100 > S139-169. Next base: position 5,136 of record CAZGTE010000022.1, on the reverse strand, counting down.
ATATCGTATATCATTGGGCATATTAGAGATGATTTTTAGTGTGTTAGTAAGTACCCTGTGGTTATTCTCTTTTTCTAATACATAACGCAATACAGTTTCTATCTCATCTATATTTAAGTTAAGGTCTATTAATCTAGTAAGTAGAATTGCTTTTAGCGTGTCAAACTGATAATCCTCTGCATTACCTCTGCCTTGTTTCAATATACGCATCACGGCATCCATCTTTTCCGTCTGAGGTAAGAATTTTATCTGGTCTAGTACAATACGTCTTATCTCCATATAAAACCTTGGATTTTCTCCCAGTTTATACACCTCCAGTCTTCTATCTTCTGGCAAGTAGCGTATCTGATTAAGTGCTTCTTGTAAGAGTTGTACTTCAGAGTCAGGAGATATTACATCAATTATTAGTTGAGTTATCTCGTCTTTTATCTTAGTATCTTCTGGCTTCTCCAGTGACATTATGACCTCTGTGAGCATTATCTTGTGTAATGGATTTGTTAACTTTGCCATGGCACGCCTTGTTAATCTTGAGCGTTCGTTTGTTGAGATGGACATTAGCAGTTTAAGTAGATCCATTACATGATGTGATGTCATTTCATTGTATCTAGATAGATTATCGATAGTATCAGATATTAATTCAAGTCTATCAATCGATTTAACAGAGTCTATAAATTTAATAGGGAAATCTGACTTATGCAGTTTCTCTAGTAGATTAGAAGTAAGCCAGTATTGGGCTTCTCTGGGCATATGGTCTAGTGCTAGTGCTAAGTAATAATGTATATAATCTGTCTTATTCAGAATTGCCGACAGTAAGGACCTTGAGAATGAGTCATTCAGCTTCTCTCTAGTACTAGGGTCTTTAAGAGTTATTATAGATCTTGCAGCCCCTATCTTCTGCTCCATTGTGCTTGGGTTATTCAGTATATATTCTATAGATTCCTCCATCTGTTGTGGGGGCATTCTCATTATCATGTCTTGTATCTTGTCTTCATTTAGTGAATGACCTAACATATTGTCCATAGACCATTTTAGTAGTGCATGCATATCACTCGGCTTAGCGTTTGGGATTGCCCTTAGTGCAGCATTCCTTACATCGATATGTTGATCATTGTTCAGTAACCACTTTAGTATCCCGGTGTCGATCCTCAGATTATACCCGTTAGCCATCTCTATAGTAATTAGTCTTTCAGCATTAGAGGGTTCTTCCACATTCTTGTCTTCTAGCTGACTTAGTCTAGCTTGCGTCTCAGCCAATAGTACTTTGTCTGAGTGTGTATACTTCTCCGCATGCTTCTTGAATATCGCCTGCACATCAGAATCAGTAGGCAAGGCGTTAAGCATGTACATCTCTAGATTGTTTACCGTATCAATACCACTTCTTATTTTATGAGATTCTACCATCTGAGATATTATAGCATTAGTCCAGTAACGTTAGTTTGCTAATCCGCCAATGCTCAAGTATAGTGTGGTTAGGAATTTGTTTGACAACTTGTTAGACAATGTTATTCTAAAGAGATGAGTAGTAATGTACACAAGCATAATATTATAACAGCGCGTGAGTTCACTCGTAATGTGAGCAATTTTGGTAAGCTCGCTCAAGAGGGTCAAAGTTTTATAGTTACAAAAAATGGAGAAGATCAATTTATAATAACCCCCCCAAAGCACAAACGAAAAAAGAAATACACAATACACGACTTAGCAAAGTTTACTTTTAGTGGAGGAGATCCAAATATGAGCAAAGATATAGACACAGTACTCTATGACAGATAAGATTATATTTGATTCTAATATCTGGGTGGCTCTATTTAACGAGTCAGACAGCACTAATGCAAAAGCCAACAAATGTATAAGTAGGTATTCCTTTATATATATACCTGATTTTATAATCGCAGAAACAGCTTCAGTTCTTAAATATAAAAAAGATTTTGTTGCTGCTGAGAAGTATATAGAATTTGTAACCAATAATAATGATATAGAGATTGTATACACAAGTTTTTATTTTGAGCAATTTAAGAATTCTTTTCTTCGCACTAAACGCAATAATCTTTCGTTTATAGATGCGTCGTTACTCACCTTGTCACAAGAGTATTCAGTGGTAACTTTTGACAATGTTCTTAAAAGGGCAATTAAAAATAAGGTAATATGATAGTAAAGACTAAAGACCAAAGAGAGATATTAAGAGAGGGTGGTAGACACTTGGGCGCATTATTGCGTGAGCTAGGTAGTATGTGTGAGTCTGGAGTAAGTACGCAAGACTTAGAGGACAGAGCAAGAGAGATAATATCTGAGCTTGGCGATACATCAGCAACACTAGGATATGCTCCATCTGGAGCAGGTAGACCATATCCAGCAGTACTCTGCGTGTCTGTTAATGAGGAGATAGTGCACGGTATACCAAATGAGAATCCGAGAATCCTAGAAGAGGGGGATATATTGTCTATAGATTGCTTGCTTAAACACAAGGGTCTTATTGTGGACTCGTGCATAACAGTAGGAGTTGGCAATATAAGTACTGACGACAAGAGGCTTATCAATGCCGCTAAAGAGGCGCGCGTAGAAGCACTAAAAGCAGTAAGAACTGGTAATACAGTCGGAGACATCGGACACTCGGTGCAGCTCGTGGCGGAGAAATATGGCTACAGTGTACCACGCGAGCTCGGCGGGCACGGCGTGGGAGAGAGAGTGCATGAGGATCCATTTGTACCCAATTATGGAGCTAAGGGAAGCGGAGAGAAGCTCATAGAAGGTATGGTACTAGCTATAGAGCCAATACTGATAGCAGGCAAACCAAGGATTAAACTTGGTGCAGACGGCTATACATATAGTAGCCAAGATGGTAGCAAGTCCGCTCAATTTGAGCATACAGTAATAGTTGGCAAAAATGGAGCAGAAGTCCTAACCAGTTAAGTCTGTATAAATTATTCACTAAACTAATTTTGCACAAGTGGTACTTATGCAGTACAATTGAGTGTAATATGAATGAAATTGAAATTGAAGTTGAGCCTGAAGTTGATAGTCAACATACAGATGAGTTAATATTAAGTCTAGACAATAATACCAATACGCTCAATGGTCTATACTCGTATAAGGTAGTATTTATACGCGGCATAGTCCAAGGGCTAGGCATTGTTATAGGCTCTACTATTATTGCTGGTATAGGCTACACAATCCTAATACAATTCATTAATCCGCAAATTATATATAATATAAGCATAGACTCCGCCGTAGAGCAGTCATTGGCGCAATAGCATTTTAACAAAATAGATATGAGAACAGCAGAAGTTAGAGATAGGTATTTAAAGTTTATGGAGAGTAAGGGGCATACTGTAGTACCTAGCTCCAGTCTTGTGCCAGATAATGATCCGACAACCTTATTCACAGGGTCTGGTATGCAGCCAATGATACAGTATTTACTCGGTGCTAAGAATCCACAAGGTACGCGTATTACCAACAGTCAGAGATGCTTCCGAGCGGATGATATTGAGGAGGTTGGAGATAATCGTCATACAACATTCTTTGAGATGCTTGGCAATTGGTCCTTCGGAGACTATTTTAAAGAGGAGCAGATACGCTGGATGTGGGAATTCCTCACAAATAATGAAATCGGATTAGGGCTTGATCCTAATAGGTTGTATATAACATGCTTCGGTGGAGATGAGGAGGCGGGAGTACCAAAGGATACTGATGCGCCAAGAGTCTGGCAAGAATTATTCAGCAGCGTTGGTATAGATGCAGGTATTGCAGATATTGGCTCTGAAGAAGCAGGAGGAGATAGGGGTATGAGAGAGGGAGAGAGAATATTCTATTATGACAGTGCTAAAAATTGGTGGAGCCGTGCAGGAGTACCAGCGAATATGCCAGTAGGAGAGCCTGGCGGTCCAGACTCTGAGATGTTCTATGAGTTCACCGATATTGAACATAACACCACATTTGGTGAGCATTGCCACCCTAATTGTGATTGTGGTCGTTTCATAGAGATTGGTAATAATGTCTTTATGCAGTATAAGAAGCAAGAGGACGGTAGCTTTGTAGAGCTTGAGAATAAGAATATAGACTTCGGTGGAGGTCTAGAGCGTCTTACTGCTGCTACTGATAACAGTGCAGATGTCTTCACTATAGATGTCTTCCAAAATATTATAAAACCTCTTGAGCAGAAGTCAGGTAAGGAATATGAAGACCCTCAGTATCAGGTATCATTCCGTATTATTGCAGATCACTTGCGAGCTGCAGAGGCAATGATAAGTGAGGGCATATTGCCAAGCAATACTGAGCAGGGCTACTTTACTCGTAGACTTATACGGCGCAGTATAGTACATGCAGATAAGCTTGGTGTGCCAGAGGGAGAGCTGTCAAATAACTCAGAAATCTTAGCAGAAGAAAAGAGATTCAGAGAGACTCTTGAAATAGGTAAGAAGATGTTTAGCAAACTTAGTAAACTTGGTGGTTCTGCCACCAAGTCTGCAAGAGGGGTGTCAGGACGAGATGCATATGTATTATTTACCACATACGGCTTCCCTATAGAACTGACTCAGGAGCTTGCAGAAGAAGCTGGAATAAAGGTTGATAAGGTAGAGTTTGAGAAGGAGATGCAAAAACACAGGGAGGAGAGCAGGGCAGGATCTGAACAGAAGTTCAAGGGAGGACTTGCAGACAGTAGTGAGAAGACAACTGCATATCATACATCAGCCCACCTTATGCTTACTGGTCTTAGGCAAGAGCTTGGTGATACGGTTACTCAGCGTGGTAGCAATATAACAGCAGAGCGAGTGCGCTTCGACTTTACCCATCACGAGAAGATTGAGAGAGAGGTACTAGACAAGGTAGAAGATTTTGTTAATAATGCAATAGAGGCTGGTGCAGAGGTGGCAGTAGAGGAGATGGACAAGGAGGACGCCAGAGAGAGTGGAGCAGTGGGAGCCTTCTGGGAGAAGTATCCTGACAAGGTAACAATATACAATATTAAAGATTCTCCGACAGTCTCAGGGCAGTCGGTAACAGTATATAGTCGCGAGCTCTGTGGCGGTCCTCATGTAGAGAATACTGCAGAGCTTGGCAAATTTGGTAAGTTTAAAATAATAAAAGAGAGTAGTAGTAGTGCGGGAGTAAGGAGAATAAAAGCAGTGCTTGAGTAGTAAA
>CAZGTE010000021.1:3520-8993 GCA_964528515.1 uncultured Candidatus Saccharibacteria bacterium | reverse complement strand
TGAAGTTTTTGATAAACTAATGAGTAAGTGTTCGGTTAGAAGTTAGAAACTAAGTATTATTATATATAAATTATTTATTATGAAGCATGAATCAACAAATAAACAAGAGATTATAAAAGAGGCGCTAGACTTCTTAAATACACATCGCAAGATGGTACTTACAATATTAGACGAGAACAAGCACCCAAATTCATCATTGATGTTATATGCAGTAGATAACAACTTTAATATATACTTCGGTACTTGCAAGTCATTTGGTAAGTACTCTGCTCTAAAGACTGATGGACATGTATCAGTTGTAGTAGTACAAGAGGAGATTGACCCACTGCAAGTAGTAGATGTAATAGGTGTAGCAGAAGAGCTAGGAGAGAGTGAGACCAAGGAGAGGCTTAAGTGGTTCATAGATAAGAATCCAGCAAAGTATTATGTGAAGGACGCAGAAGACTTCACTATGTTTAAGATTACCCCATCTGGAGTACGCTGGCTTGATGCTACAAGTGGAGATTTAGAGATATATAATCTAGAATTAGAGTAGTATCTTATGAGTTAGATCTCGTAGTATAATGCACAACGATACATTCAAACAATCTTGAATTAACCCCTCAACCGCATCATCCCAATTCTTCAACAAAAACCTCCAATGGTGTACGATAGTCAAGACGCTTCCGAGGTCTGTTATTAATCAAAGTAAAAACCCTAAAAATACTCTCACAAGGATGCCTGATGCGGAGCTTCATATCCTTATTGCGATACGAAGTGAAAAGTTGACGCACTTGTCTAAATGTATTGAATATTTTTTGTCACAACATGAGATATCGAAATTAGTGATTTGCCTTACAGAAATTAATGATGACTACAAAAAATATTTGCCTTTACTACACGAGTTCCAAAAGAAAGATGGTCGCTTAATCTACACTACTTTTAAGGGTGGTGAGGGATACAAGGCAGAACAAATAAATGTTGCCTTAAAAAGCATACAACAACAAGAACAAAAAGTGATTGTGGGTATTTACGATATTGATAGTCGTCCTGAAAAAAAAGTCTTTAACTATGTCTTAAATCGTGACATACAAATTGGACAACAATTTACAATCTATGACGCAAACTTAAAAGAACTCAACTTATTATCTCTTGCTAGTGCTCTTCATCAAACATTTTGGTCAATTGGCTTTGAGATGTTTAACTTTTTTCATCCTAATAACCGTCTTGTATATACGATTGGACATGGTCTGTATTTAAGTACGGAGACACTTAATGTTTGCGGCCTGTTTGAAGAGAGATGCATTGTAGAGGACTTGATGTATGGTTATAAGTCCTCTGTTGCTGGTAGGAAATTCCACGCCATACCCTTTTTTGAACATTCAAAATTTGCAAAAACTGCAATTGAGTTTATCTCTCAAAGTGAAAGATGGTATGCAGGTGAATTAGAATTACTACAAAGATACAAAGGATGGGGTTATATGTTTAATGGGACTAAAAAAGACCGAGGGCATTTTTATCTTAGGATCATGGAGATCTTTTGGTGGCCGCTTGAACGCATTGTATACATAGTTACAATATCAGGGGCAATCTTTGGTTTGATAAATATCAAAGTTGCTTTATTATATACTATAGTATTAGTATTTTCTGGTTACATATCAATGATGCTTATATTAAAATATAAAGGATGGGACAAGAGACTCTTTTTTTCTCCTTTACTGGTACCAGTTTGGCATGTCGTCTCTATCATAGGGCCGATTGGAGCACTTATTAAAAAAATATCAGGGTCCAGTGTTACATGGACCATAACGAATAAATAATATATGGAATGTTTTTACAGAATAAGCACTAAATTACTTTTGATGGATGGCGACACTAATAGATTTGTAGTACTTAAAAATAAAAAGGGTGAATATGAGCTACCAGGAGGGGGGATAGAATACGGAGAATCAGTTGCTTTAAGTATTGAACGCGAGATTGAAGAAGAGCTTGAAATCAATATAGTGGTGAAAACATCTGATTTAACCCCACTTTTTTTTGATGCTTATAAAGCGAGAAGTCATGATATTTGGGTTGGTTTTGTATTATATAAAATGACTACTAATAACTTAGATTCATTTAAAAAAATAACTCTTGAAGAAATTGTTGCCGATAAACAAGAGAACTATGTACCTTATCTTTGGAATTTTGCCAAGCGTGAGACCTTGTCATAAGTCTTGACAAGAAAACTAAAAAGCAATACTATTTTGACAGACCCCTAAATGGGGACTTCATCATATCAATTTTAGGAGAAATAAGATGAAATCGTTCTTTGTAAATAACCATGGTCGCCCTGATTGTATCCTGGATGACTACCAATCAACCGTTCACGAATATCGTAGTGCAGCGACCCAAGGATGGCGTGAGAATAACAAGGTTTATACTAGTAAAGGTGCATTCAGCATTAAAGAACTCCCTGCTTTCTTCATAGATAAGTATGGATTCAGATGCTGGCTTGCCCACATTGCCTCAACAATACCGTCTGAGTTTACTAGTATTCCTGATACTGACTTCTCTAATCTGTTCAACTCGTATGATGAGACAGTTAGGAATTCAGTTGTCGGTTCTAGCATTCTTGGTACTAGCGCACCGTCCGTTGATGAGCCAGTGTTTCGAAGCCCATTCCTTGAAGATCTTTTCAGTGCATGGCAAAGACATCTCTCGAATAATGGCATAGACCTACCGAGCGAAACAATCGACTGGTACTTCTCGGTCTCGCTACTTGAGGTGTATCGTAATTCGGTTTTCTATCCTCGTCATCCTGTGTTATGGGGTCCAAATTATTTTGGAAAGATTGCTATCTATGACCAAGAGTATATCTTGAGCCATTATGGCAAGAATGCAGTCTGGGATTCTTACTTTTTTATGATGGTGTGTCATTTGTCGCATTTACAGAATAATTAGCCCTACCGAGACACGTCAAATACAGTATCAGAAATATGCTAGAATACCCTTATGGTGCTTGGGCACACAAGGTTCTAGACCATGTCAGCCAGCTTAGTAAAAATCGTTTACAAATGGGTGATATTAAAGTAGAGATATCTATCATACTGTGTCATACTAGATAGTACATGATACAGAATTTAAATAATGTGACACCTAGGGAGCTTGATGATTTACTTAATGATGATGACCTTGATGAGGTGCTAATAGATGTGCGTACACCTGCAGAGTATAGAAGTGGACATATTAAGCAATCAGAGAACAGTCCACTAAATGAAATAGAGAAGGTGGCAAAGCACCTCAAGGGTATTGGTACAGTATATGTGAGCTGTGGATCTGGAATTAGGAGTGCAGAGGCTTGTAAAATACTTGGAGACAAGGGGGTCAATGTTGTGAATGTGGAAGGAGGGCTCTCAGCATGTATAGAGTCTGGTAACTTTGATATAGAGAAAACTGGCAGAAGAGTTATGCCTATTATCCAACAAGTAATGATAGTAGCTGGTACAATGGTACTGGTGGGGATAATCCTAGGAGATCTACATAGTAGATATTGGTATTTACTATCAGCCTTTGTAGGTGGTGGACTCCTATTTGCTGGAATCTCTGGTATCTGTGCTATGAGTAAGATTCTATCTAAAGCACCTTGGAATAAGTAATTCTACAATACTGGCGAAAATCTAGAAATAGAGTATAGTATGCCTTTATGGAAATTAGAAATATAGCAATTATAGCCCATGTAGACCACGGTAAGACGACCCTTACTGATGCTATGCTTGAGCAATCTGGTATGGTGCAAAAAGGTGTATCAATGGACTCAGATAAGATAGAGCAAGAGCGAGGTATTACAATCTACGCAAAGAATACCTCGTTAATATATAAAGATACTAAGATAAATATACTAGATACTCCAGGCCATGCCGACTTCGGATCAGAGGTAGAGCGAGTACTGCGCTCTATAGACTCTGTACTCCTTATAGTAGACGCACAAGAAGGTCCAATGCCTCAGACAAAATTTGTACTTAAGAAGTCTCTTGAGCTCGGGCTTAAGCCAATACTTGTACTTAATAAGATAGACAAGCCTGGAGCAGATGTGGACAAAGCTCAAGAAGATGTGTACGAACTTTTTATGGATCTTGGGGCAACTGATGAGCAATTAGACTTTGAAACAATATATGCAATTGGTCGTGATGGAATAGCTAAGAAAGAAATGACTGATCAGAGTGACAATCTTAATCCTCTACTTGACTTAATACTAGAGAAGGTTGACCCAGCAAGTGGAGACCATCTAGAAGATGAGCCCCTGCGAGCACAAGTATTTAATCTCGCATATGATAGCTTCCTAGGACGAATGGGTGTGTGTCGTATATATAGCGGAGTTCTCAAGAAGAAAAGTAATGTATTTCTGCAAGATGCAGAAGGCAAGAAGTATACCGGTAAGCTAAGTAAGCTATATACATTTGAAGGTATCAATAAAAAGGAGGTAGATGAGGCAACAGCTGGAGACATCGTCATACTGTCAGGTATTCCTGACATATTCATCGGAGAGACTATCTCTAATGAGGAGAATGTAGAGCCACTACCGGCTATTATTGTAGACAAGCCCACGCTGTCATTGCAGATGTTTGTTAATGACTCCCCATTTGCAGGGCAAGTCGGTAAGATGCTTACAAGTAGACAAATACGAGATAGACTAGAGAAAGAGATGGAGATAAATGTAGGACTAGAGGTGGAGTTAGACTCAATGCCTTATAAGGTAAGTGGACGAGGAGAACTTCATCTCGCTATTCTTATAGAGAATATGCGCAGAGAGGGCTTCGAGCTCGCAGTGTCTCAGCCAGAGGTTATCATACAAGAGAGGGATGGGCAGAAGTATGAGCCATTTGAGGAGGCTAGCATCTTCGTTCCTGAGGAATATAGCGGAGCGATTATAGAGAAGTTAGGCAAGAGGCGCGGTATAATGAGTGATATGAAGACAGAGAATGGACAGGCAAGTATGAAGTTTATAATACCAACAAGAGGACTACTTGGTTATCGTAATGAGTTTATAGTAGACACTAAGGGCGAGGGAATACTTACATCAATCTTCATAGAGTTTAAGCCTTATGCTGGAGCGATAGTAAAGACAGAACTAGGTTCTATGATCTCTATGGCACGAGGCAAGGCACTTACATTCTCACTTACTAATTTGCAGACGCGCGGCGTGCTATATATTAGCCCAACTATTGAAGTCTATGAGGGTATGGTAGTAGGTAACACCAGTAAAGGAGAGGATATGATGGTCAACCCAACAAAAGGTAAGCAACTAACAAATATGCGTGCAAGTGGTACTGATGAGACTATTAAACTTACTCCACCATTTGATCTGACACTAGAGAGAGCATTAGGACTGATGAGAGAGGACGAATTCTTAGAGGTTACACCAGACGACATTCGCCTGCGTAAGAAATTCTTAACAGAGAATGAAAGAAAGAGGAATAAGAAAGCCTAAATATCTGTTAGGTATTTCTTAGAT
>CAZGTE010000021.1:0-3420 GCA_964528515.1 uncultured Candidatus Saccharibacteria bacterium | reverse complement strand
ACTAAAGATAGCGTATTATTTAAATTATTCAATAAAAAAATAAAAAAATAAATTATGAAATATATAATAGGATTTATGGTATTATTAGTGGCTATTTTTGCTCTATATTCTTTTACGGTGGCACCTGAAGCTCTAAAAGATGTCGTAGAGACAGGACAAATAGAGCAGAATAATCAAGTACCTGTAGAGACACAAGAACAACCAACAGAACAAATTAATAAAGATAATAATAAAGACAATATGCAAGAAGTAGACAATACAATTACAAAAGCAACATTTAAGACCAATCTAGGAGATATTACTATAGAGCTGTACACCGAAGATGCACCAAATACTGTGGCAAACTTTGTAAAGCTTGCCGGCGAGGGCTTCTATGATGGAATCAAGTTCCACAGGGTTATTAAGGGCTTTATGATACAAAGTGGTGATCCTCTATCTAAGGTGGAAGGTGCGGCCTGGGGTACAGGAGGTCCAGGATACCAATTTGCAGACGAGATACATACTAACAATAAGAATAATAAGTACACTCTAGCGATGGCAAATAGTGGACCTAATACTAACGGATCACAATTCTTCATCAACACTAATGATAATAACTTCTTAGACTCGAAGCATACAGTATTTGGCAAGGTAGTATCTGGTACAGACACAGTAGACAAGATAGAGAATACAGCAACAGGTGACGGAGACCGTCCAATAGAGCCAGTGATTATTGAGAGTATTGTACTAGAGTAATATTGTCTTATGATGAGAGAAGACTCTCAGATGTTAGAGACAGATAAGGATATAGCAAATAAGTACCAACAAGTACGCAAGGGTAATACTGAGCTTGTGGTTGTTGAAGGAGTGCACGCTTTTAAACACGCATTGCGCTTTGGGGCTGAGTTTGTACATATTGCCTTAAATGAGGGTAGTGAGGCTGTCTCAGTGCTTGCAAAGTTTGGAACCTCTGAGGAGGTGCTCTACTTGCAAGAAAATTCTATAGTGATTACTGGTACTGTATGGGAGTCTCTAGCTCCAAATCCTCCAGACACAGGACTCATTGCTTTGGTCAAGAAGCCAAAGACCTCAATGGACTTTGTAGGAGACACTGTTGTGTTTATAGAGAGTCCGCATTCACTTTTTAATATTGGGGCAATAATCCGCACCGCTGTGGCTGCTGGAGTGCAATCATTTGCAATAAGTGGGCGTCATAATCCTTGGCATGCAGACTGTGTCAGTACCGCGCGTGGACTCAACTTTGCTCTTGATTATATTTCAATTATAGATAATAAAGAGCTAGTAAAACTCGCAAAGGCTGGTGGATATACACTATATGCACTTGATACACACACAGACATAACAGTTGCTAAAATTTCAAAGAGCGGCAAAAAGGTACTAATGTTTGGTACAGAACGAGATGGCTTGTCAAAAGAGTTGTGTAATGAGGCAGAGCAAATAGTTAGGTTGCCAATGCGCGAGGGTGTCTCATCTCTCAACCTTGCTTCATCTGTTGCTGCTAGTCTCTATGTGCTAAACTCACCTAGTGATGCAAAATAAATTTAAATTAGAGAGTCACTATAAGCCAGCTGGAGATCAGCCGGCGGCTATTAAGGGCTTAATGAAAGGACTTGCCAGCAAAAAAGGCAAGACGCGGCAGACACTACTTGGAGTAACAGGCTCTGGTAAGACATTTACTATTGCCAATGTAATACAAAAGCTACAGAAGCCCACTTTGATAATTGCCCACAATAAGACTCTCGCTGCTCAGCTGGCGAGTGAATTCCGTGAGTTCTTCCCGAACAATGCTGTACACTACTTCGTGTCATATTATGATTACTACCAACCTGAGGCATATATGCCTATTACTGATACATACATAGAGAAGGAGGCTGTTGTAAACGAGGAGATAGACAGGCTCCGCCACGCTGCAACACAATCATTACTTACAAGAGACGATGTGATAATAGTTGCATCTGTCTCTGCTATATACGGCATTGGTAACCCTGCTGAGTATGCAAAGGTAATACTAAACTTGAGCGTTGGACAAATTACTAATAGGACGGAACTCTTGCGAGACTTAATAGGTATATACTTTACTCGTACTACCGCAGACCTAACACAGGGGAGCTTCCGCGCGCTTGGTAACACTATAGAGATACACCCAAGCCATGAGCAGATGATTTATAGAATAGTACTCTCTGGTAGTAAGATTACGCATATAGACTTGCTAGACCCAATAACTCGAGAGCTTAAGGGTGATGCACAAGAGGTTATAATCTTCCCTGCTAAGCACTTTGTAACTCCCAAGTCTGAGGTGGTACGAGCACTTAAGGACATTAAAAAGGAGCTGGCAGAGCAACTAAAGGCACTAAAGAAAAAAGGCTTAAACCTAGAGGCAGAGCGACTAAGTAGGAGGGTTAGACAAGACATTGCAATGATAAAAGAGATTGGATATTGTAATGGTATAGAGAACTATAGTAGACACTTCGATGGGCGCAAGGCAGGTGAGCCAGCGCATAGTTTATTGGCTTACTTTTTTAATGAACATAATTATACCGGTGGCAAGAAGAGAGAATTCTTAACAGTTATAGACGAGTCACATGTCACTCTGCCACAGGTGCGAGCTATGTATGCAGGAGACCAAGCCCGTAAGAATATGCTTGTAGAGCACGGCTTCCGTTTGCCTAGTGCTAAAGACAACAGACCAATGCAGTTTAAAGAGTTTGACGGTTTGGTGAGTGACATGATATTTGTGAGTGCTACTCCGGCAGACTATGAACTAGAGGAGAGCGGTAAAGCTAATATTATAGAGCAAGTGGTGCGCCCTACAGGGCTCCTAGACCCAGAGATTACAGTGCGAGGTGTGACAGAAAACAAGAAGAGTAAGTATAAAGGTCAGATTAAAGATGTAATAAGAGAAATAGAGGAGGTGACTAAGCGTAATTCTCGTACACTTGTAACAGTACTAACCAAGAAGATGGCAGAGGACCTAACAGACTTTCTAAAAGAAAAGAAGATAAAAGCAGAATACATACACAGTGATGTAAAGACCTTTGAGCGTATAGAGATAATGACATTATTTAGACAAGGTGACTTTGATGTGCTTGTTGGTGTTAACCTATTGCGTGAGGGATTAGACCTGCCAGAGGTAGAGTTAGTAGCAATACTTGATGCAGACAAGGAGGGCTTCTTGAGGAGCGAGACGAGCTTAGTACAGACAATGGGGCGCGCAGCGCGCAATGTAGACGGGCGAGTAATACTCTATGCAGACAGAGTAACAGGCTCTATGGAGAGAGCAATAGGTGAGACAAATAGAAGACGAGATAAACAAGCAGAATATAATAAAAAACACGGCATTACTCCTAAAAGTATAAAGAGTACTATCAAGAGTATGAACACTCATGCAAAGAGTGCCCACGCTAAGGCAGTGCATGAGCT
>CAZGTE010000020.1:6216-9021 GCA_964528515.1 uncultured Candidatus Saccharibacteria bacterium | reverse complement strand
CGCTATTTTACCCTACTTTTTGTTCAGTGCAAGCTCTATTGTATGTTCTAAAAATTCTTTTAAACTTGTGCCGACCGCTGCAAGAGACTTGGGCAATAATGACTGCTCAGTAAGTCCTGGTAATGTATTAACCTCTAAGAAGTACAGACCATTAGGAGTCAGTATGAAGTCGGATCGAGAATAGTGTGAAAGCTCTAATGCTCTGTGCACGGCCTTGGCTGCTTCTTCTATCTGCTTCTTCTCTGTCTTAGTGAAGTTAGCTGGACAAATCTCTTGAGCACATAGTGTCTCGTCTGCACTATACTTGGCATTATAGTCAAATATACCGCTCCCCGACTTTGGGGGTATTATCTCTATTGGTGGTAAGGCATATCTACTCTCCTCACGATAATCGTCTATAACTCCACACGTGGTCTCCCTACCTTGTATCAACTGCTCTATAAGTATAGGCATACCAGCTACATCTGCAACATACTCAATAGCCCTTGGTAAATCTGCAATATTCCTTGCAATAGTGAGACCTACTGAGGAGCCACCACTTGCAGGCTTTACTATGTATGGCGGACCAAAGCGAGCAAAGATCTCTGACGCTATAGTATTATAATCCTCACTGTCGTCCTCTCTAATTACATAATGCTCAGGGAACTTGATCATAGGTAGTGCATCTACAGCAAACCTTGCCCTTGGCTTGTTCATTGCTAGAGCAGAGGCATAGCTACCAGAGCCCACATATGGTACACCTAACTTGTCTAGATCTCTCTGAACTGTGCCGTCTTCACCATACTCTCCGTGCAATGCTATGACTACGACATCCGCACTTACCAGTGCAGCAGATTCTGTAACAACCACTCCATTACGATGCCATTGCCCAGACTTATCTATAAGTATATCTAGCACTCTATGTGAGTCAGTGAGTGCATTAATAACAGCCGCCCCACTCTTAAGTGACACCTCATATTCGCTAGATGGACCACCTCTGAGTACTGCAATTGTAAGATTATTCATAATTATGATTATATCATAATACTGTAGAAGTTTATCTCTTTAGCCACTGATCTTCTTGTCGTACAAGTAAGTCTTTTGCTTCACTGTCATTATGCATTATCTCTCTTACTACTCTCTCTAATCTTAGCTTGCCCTGAGAACCTTTAATTAGGACAATGTCTCCACTACCCAGTCTGCTCTTAAGCTCTATACCGACATCTACTGCCTTGTCTGTGTTATATATATGCACATTATCGTCTCTGAGTCCTTCATTGATTGCTGATTGTGCTAATTTCTTTGACTGAGTACCTATTGTATATAACTCATCTACTATATGTGCAGTTTGCAATCCTGCTCTGCGATGCTCCTTGTCACTATGCTCACCAAGCTCTTTCATATCACCTATTACTGCAATCTTCTTTCCATTAGTCTCTAGCTTGCCGAGCATCTCTAATGCAGACTTAAGTGCAGTAGGTGACGAATTGTATGAGTCATCTATAATTACACTACCATTCTTGCCAGATAATATCCTCATACGACCTGGCGTCCTGTGCATATCTTCTATTGCTTTTATTGCCTCATATTTATCAACACCTAGTTCATTAGCAACCATTATTGCAAATGTAATTGCCAGTCCCATATGTTCGCCAAGGACTCCATCAAATCTTACCGTCTTATTATTTATAACAAATTCCATACCTACAGGCAGTCCATCATTATACATAATCTCTGCACTGTCATATCTTGCAATAGACTTTCTACCATTAGGATTCTCAAGAGTACTCACTAATTCATCAGTACCCGTTATTAATAATCCTCCGTCCTTTATAGATTTAATTAAATTTGACTTCTCTACTAATACCGCTTGTGCAGTCGGATAAAATTCTACATGCACTGGTACCTCTGGCACAATTGTAATTATGACAATATCAGCATTGAGCCAGCTGGCAACTTGTTCTATATCTCCTGGCTTATCTGCCCCAACCTCTAATACAAGCACCTCCTCATAGTCTCTCTTGAAAAATACAATATAAAATCCAAGAATAATATTCTTTATCCAGATAATGGGATTATTCCAACCATTATCTAGTCCTAATATTGTAAGAGGAATACCGAATTCACTATTAAAGCTCTTAGGACTCTTGCGCACAGTGTACTTAGTGCTTATAGCTGCAGCGACCAAGTCTTTAGTGCCAGTTTTGCCAAGACTACCAGTGATGGCTATTATCTTTGGACTGTGTTTATCTAATACAACCTTGGACTGCCAAGTTAATATACTTATTATTATACTCTTAAGTCTTTCTTTCATATCTTGTTATTTTATAATTGTTACCTCTTCTTCTAAGGATACTCCGAATTTCTTATTTACTGTGTCTTTTATTATGTCTCTTAATTTTAGCACATCTTTTGCTGTGGCACCTCCAGTATTGACGATGTAATTTGGGTGTTGCTTACTGCATAGTACTCCACCAACCCCCATACCCTTGAGACCACACTTATCTATCAGCCAGCCAGCGGGAACCTTACCCTCCTTACTTTTAACTCCTTTATCTTCTTCAAATTGACTTATGACATTTGGTAACCTCTCACAATTAGGATTCTGGAAGAATGACCCTGCACATTGGACATCTTGTAAATGTCTTTTCTCCCTCTCCTTAATGGTCTCATCACACTTACTTATAGGATAATCAGGCAATTTACTCTTCTCTAATGTAAATACTGCTGTTAGGACTACCCACTCTGGATTCTGCTTAAAGTAACTTGTGCGATATGCGAACTCGCATTCTTTATTATTAAAGTCTCGCACCTCACCTGTTTGCA
>CAZGTE010000020.1:0-6116 GCA_964528515.1 uncultured Candidatus Saccharibacteria bacterium | reverse complement strand
CTAACTTGTACGAAGTACTTAGCATTACCACCAATATTAAAAGTGGTGTATTGTGCAAGTTCTATATCCTCTTTTATTCTTATTTGCATTTATAAATAAACAGGCATTAATCTTGTGGAGAGATTACGAGCTTTACCTTAGTTACATTATCTCCATCTACTAGCTCTATAGTATGCTCTCCCACTTCTTTAATTGGATTTGTTAGGTCAATATTACTTATTGGCAACTCTACTATAGAATCAGCAATCACCTCCTGTAGCTTCACTGCTGTAATACCTTCGAATAGTCCTCCATCTTCATTTGCTTTGGCAATTATACTTATTCCTTCACTCTTAATCTTAGCTATTGCGCCGACAAGACCTTCTTGTTTATCTTCTTTAGCAATTTTATTTGCCTTCTTCATAGAGTTTAGATTAGAGACCTTCTTATCTGTAGCCATCTCTACAACACCTGTACGCATTAGGTGGGTAGCGTATCCATTTGGTAAGTCCTTTATATCAAACCTCTTCCCAATCTTGGCTATGTCTTTTAATAATATAACTTTCATATATTGTCTTATTTATCTGAGTAATCTTATTAGTATCTTACACTCTATATCTCTATCTCACAAGTACCACCTGCGCATGCTAGCTCCTTCTTTACATCTGTCTCATCTTTAAGCTCGTAGAGTGGCAATTTAGAGAAGTCTATATGTGCTACCTCTTTCTCTCTTCTTTCAAACTCTTCTTTAGTTATCTCCTCAAATGGGGCAAGTTGATATACGTGGTCATTGCGCGGTAAGAATGATAGACCTCCAACAATGTCCCAGTTGTCATATACCCAATCTGCTACTCCTATCCACTCATCATCTCCTATAGATACTGTCACTGATGGATTATGCTCTGTATAATTAACCTTAACATTCTTCCAGTGCTCTAATTGTGCTATGGCACTTAGGTCTTTACTAAATGTACTATTTACAGGAGCCTTAACTGGGAATTCAAGTACCCAAGTATGAGCATTGTCTGTCGTTTGCCCCACCTCAGGATATGATGGAACTCCTTGATCTTTAAGCATTTTAAATAGTGAATCTGTAGATGTAATACGCACTCTTCGGATATAATACGGAGAGTGGCGAGCATGCATACCAGAGCTAGAATTAACCACTGACGAAAGTGTGCCAGACGGCTTCACTGATGTACTTGCAGTAGCCTCATTGATTCCGAATTTCTTAGCGTACTTCCTATTTACTTTATTCACCTCATCTCTGAGCTTCTGTAATATCTTAGGATCACGAGCTGCCTTAGAGTCCCACACTCCTGTGATACTCACTCCGAGCAGTCGCTCTTCTTCTATATTCTTCTTCCACTCCTCACTCACATAATTAAACTTACTTAATGATGCTTGGTATGTACCAAGTATTGCAGCTAGGCGCATCTTACGCATAAGACTCTCCTCTGTATCTCTGTGTCTAGCTACTACCTCTGTAAGATTACAAAATTGCTTTGGTTGCAATATTATCTCTCCGCAAGGATTTGTCCCTAGTGGCCCGACATAACCATTACCGTTGCCATATTTCTTCTTCATATAGTCTACTCTACGCTTTGGCATAGTGCCACTTAATGAGCTTCTATTGAATATTCCCCGCTCTCCAGAGCCACTAGCTATTAAGGCTGTCCACTCATTTAAGAACTCTTGCGCCGTCGGCTTCTCCTCATATACGGCTGAGTTATTTGCCATTGCGCGCTGTGGATGTTGTACATAGAATTGTCCACTCTTTGCATCTCTCATTGCATCATCATCTAAGTCAGACAAACTAATCATAGCACTGCGTCTCACTCCTCCCGCTACGACAACCTCTGCAATCTTACACATTATATCGTGTACATCTATATTATTAAGCCTCTTTCCTTGCCTACTAAGTACTGAACCACGCGCAAATTGCATCAGATTACGCAATGGGTCTGGTCCAGAACTCTTACCTCCCATAGTCTTCAATCTTGCGCCAGCAGGTCTAAGTTTAGAATAATCAAAATCAATATCCTTGCCACTCCACCACGATCTAAGTCCTACAGTTAGTGCATCACACCACCCCTCTTTAGAGTCTTTTACAATGTGTACCTTTCGTTTTACTCCATCTTGTTTCTTGATTATTGGCAACTCTTGAGCATTATAACTCTCAGCCGAGAAGCCAACACCGCAACCGCTCATAGACAAGTACATAGCCTCAGCGAAGTCCTCTATCTTAGAGGGAGCTAAGAATGAGCAATTATATGCAGCAGCATTACACCTGCGTGCTGGCACTCCAGCGAATTGCAGTAGTCTCATAGATGGCATTGCCTCTTGATTAAGTATTCCATCTCTTATCTCTACATACTCTTTCTCAGATAACTTATTTCCAAGATTCTCTCTCATAAAGTCCATATACCTATCCACTGTCTCTATCCATGTCTCTCTCCTACCCTCTTGTGGTATCCACTTAGCATATGTACGCATAAATACAAATTCACCAAATTTATTGTCTTTGAAGTACTTCTCACTGTCTCTAACAAGCTTCTTGACATTTTCTGGCACCTCTACATGCTCAGCTCTCTCCTTGGCTCTCTCTGCTCTGTATAAGATATATGCTTTAGCTGTAGCTACATAATCTGACAATATTAATTGCCTTTCAACTTCATCTTGTACACCCTCTACAGTGGGCACGAAGTCCTTATGCTTGCGAGCCACTCGCACTATGTCACCAGCCACCTTATGTGCTACCATTGTTGCCTCCTCAAGAGAGCCTTCACCTGTTGCCATCATTGACTTATGAGTAGCAACTACTAATTTATTAAAGTTAAATGGTACTAATGTCTCATTCCTCTTCTTAACCTTCTTGATAAACTTGCTATACTGAGAGCTATTTTTTTCTTTCTTCTTAGATCTATTAGACACCTCTTTTTTATTTGAAGTTATTTTTGTCATACGCACTTTTCTTATTAATTTTAATAATTTTTACTACTGATAGTATACCTCACTAACACCACCCTTACTTGTGGATAAAAAATTACAAATAATATTTTGACTTTTGTAAAGTACTTGACAATACTTATATTATGATTAAGCTATTAATCTCTGACGAGTGGGGACAGCCAAAAAATACGACAAAGATCGTATAAATTGGTAAGTAATCAGAGTGAGGATTGGACAAAAAATATGTCTACATCCAAAAGAGTGCTTACAGGGTACTCATCGTTTTCTCTTAGCGAATGTTGAAATACAAAAATAAGAGAGCCCGTCATATTTAAAAAGCGCGTTGAAGTCACCGGACCTCAACGCGTTTATTTATTTTTATTTTAAATCTAATTAATACTTACCTAATATCAAAACAATCAATATTATTAATCTCCACTTCTACACCCTTCATAATATTCCCAACCTCCCTATCAGTCAATGTTCTATCCATTGCTTGGAACACTATATGAAATGCAAATGATACTCTTCCATCCTTCTTGAATTCATCAAATTTATCAATCCTTTGCACAAGCTCGCCACCATACTTGGTTATAATATCTTTAATAACATCCTCATCAGTACTCTCTGGTACCCAGATTGCTAGGTCACGAATTATAAATGGATATTTGCTAAAGACCCTATAAGTAGCTCCCTCCATAATAGTCGAGACTTTAGGATACTTATCAATCTCTGGTAAGTCTTTTATAATCTCATCAAGATTAAATTCAAGAGTTTCATTATCAATCTTTGGAAGCTTTACACCCAAGACATCTTCTAACTTATTTTTTATATTATTTAATAGTTCAATTGTTCTCTCCTCTCTCTTCTTCTTGCCCACTACTCTCACTCCAATACATACATATGTCTGCTCAGAATTCTTTAAGAATATATTACCTATTTCAAATATCTGCATAGATTGATATAATCCAAGTAATGGCATATTTCGCTCATTATTGTCTAATGCCTCAATAATCCCGCTAGATAAATCACTACGCAGATGATCCTTGTTACTTGCTAATGCATTGATAAGCCTTACATCACCACTGTCTCGCAATGAATACAAGTAAACTTCCATAACATTAAGTTCGGCAAGTGTATTGCGTATCAGTTCAGAATAAGCAAATTTCTTATTTATTATTGGCGACTCCTTTGGAATATCAAGTTGGACACTATTAATCTTATCGTATCCATATACTCGCCCCACTTCCTCAATAACATCCTCTGGCAGTCTTATATCACGCCTCTCAAATGGAGCCCTGACTACAAAACTCTCACCATCAAAAGAGTGTGTAAATTGCAATCTATTAAATATGTCTTCGACTTCATCTTTATTAATCTCTGTTCCTAATAACTTTGATATGCGCTCCAATCCTACTGTAACCTCTATATTCCCTGAGTCTAGCTCTCCAACGCTCTTATAGCCTACTAACTCTCCTCCTGCAACCTCAAGTATTAAGTCTACAACAGCAGTGGCTCCATAATTTGCCAGCTCATCTGCCATATTATTCTCAAATCTTGCTGAGGCATCTGTGCGCAACTTAAGAGCCTGAGAGGTCAATCTTGTCTTTATCGGGTGGAAGTTCGCCACCTCTACAATTATATCAGTCGTATTCTCATCAACCTCAGCATGAGAGCCACCCTTAACCCCTCCTACCGCAAGAGGAATGTCAGAACTTGTATCAATAATAAGAGTCATAGTATCAGTAAGCTCTATCTCCTCACCACCTAGTAAGGTTATACTCTCTCCACTATTGGCAAGTCTTGTGCCTATACTTGGTACATCTCCCTTAAGCTTGTTAGCATCAAATATGTGTGTCGGGCGTCCGAGGTCAAATAATACATAATTTGTAGCATCTACTACATTGTTAATAGACTTCTGTCCTATGGACTCTAGGCGCTCTATTAGCCAATCTGGGGACTCCTTAATCTTAATATCCTTAATATGAGCGGCTACATAATATGAACACGAATCATCATCACTTATAGTAACTTCTACTGTATTTGTATCTGGAGCTAACTCTACTGCACCTTTTCCTCGTAATGGATCGCACTTCATTGGAATTGCAAATAGAGATGATATCTCTCGTGCAATACCTCTATGTGATAGAGAGTCTGCGGCGCGATTTGGTAATACATCAACATCAATAACAGAGTCTCCATTTACAATTTCAATACCCTCAATTTCGTAAGCGTGGAACATTAGCTTATGTTCAATATCTTCAACACTTGGTAATACTCCCTGATCAAAGAATGTTTGTAACCACTTGTAACTTACTTTCATAATTATTTATCTACTTTAGTTTTAAATTGATTGATAAAGCGCAAATCACCAGAGTGGAATATGCGCACATCATCAATACCCCATTTAAGCATAGCCAATCGCTCAATACCTCCACCAAATGCCCATGCCTGATACTCCTTCGGGTCAATACCACCAGCCCGCAATACATTTGGATGTAGCATTCCTGCTCCTAATATCTCTATCCATTTATCCTTTAGCTTCTTGGGCGCATCCTCACCTGTAAGACGCATATCTACCTCTACTCCAGGCTCAACGAATGGGAAGAACCCTGGACGGAAGCGTATCTCTACAGATCCTCCTAAGAACTTCTGAAAGAAGGTTTCAAGAGTACCCTTAAGGTGCGCTAGTGTTATATCCTTACCAACAACAAAGGCATCAACTTGGAAGAATTGTGCCTCATGAGTCATGTCTGTAGCCTCATTCCTGTATGCTTTACCACAAGATACAAATCTCATATCACCCTCATTCTCTTCAAGCTTGCGAGCTGTCACAGATGTATCATGGGTGCGCAGTACATGGTCTTCATCAATCCAGAATGTATCTTGCATATCTCGAGCCGGGTGATCTTTGGCTACATTTAGAGCGTCGAAGTTGTAATGCTCAGTCTCAAGCTCAGGGCCCGAGGCAACACTAAATCCCATCTCACTAAAGATTTCTATAATCTCTCTGATAGCACTCGTCATAGGATGCACACTTATAGTATTCTCTTTACTCATTATTAGTAGAGTATAACATCCATTTTAATTATTGACTATTCATTGTACACAATGTCTCCAGGGGACCCCCTCTCATCTTCAATAAATAATTGCAACCACCTTGTCATTAATCTAATGTAAGGGGC
>CAZGTE010000019.1:0-9102 GCA_964528515.1 uncultured Candidatus Saccharibacteria bacterium | reverse complement strand
GCACAAGACTTCGCTACTCGCTACTTGCTAGTAATAGGACAAGGTAACTTCGGCTCAATTGACGGAGATAATGCCGCTGCTATGAGATATACTGAGGCTAAGATGAGTAAGCTCAGTGGGGAGATGCTCAAGGGTCTAGAGAAGGATACAGTAAACTTTAGAGACAATTACGATGCCTCTGAGACAGAGCCTGTGGTAATGCCAGCAGCAGTACCCAACTTGCTCCTTAATGGTGGGCTCGGTATTGCAGTAGGAATGGCGACGAACATTCCTCCACACAACTTGAGAGAGGTAGTAGATGCCACCACACATCTATTAGCCAATCCTAAGTCTACAACAGACGACCTTCTAGAATTCGTGAAGGGGCCAGACTTCCCACTTGGCGGTATTGCATTCAATCAGAAGGACATTGCCCACGCTTATGCAAATGGTAGAGGAGGAGTAATATGTAGAGGAGAGGCTGAGATAGTAGAGGACAGTAAGGGTAAAATGCAGATAATAATTACATCAATACCGTACAGAGTTAATAAGTCCAAGCTTATTGAGCGTATAGCGGATCTAGTGAGAGCTAAGAAACTCGAGGGTATTAAAGGACTAAGAGACGAATCTACAGGTGATATAAGAGTAGCCATAGACCTGAAGGGTACAGCACATCCACAAACAGTACTGAACTATATATATAAGCACACACAATTAGAGGAGGCATTCCATTACAACTGTGTCGCTCTAGTAGATGGCGTGCCTAAAACCCTAGGACTAAAGGAGATGCTAGAGGTATTCATCAAGCATCGAGTGGAGGTAGTGACTCGGCGCTTGCAATATGATCTTAGAGTAGCCGAGGCAAGAGAGCACATATTAATAGGTCTTAAGAAGGCTCTAGATCATATAGATGAAATAATCAAGCTAATTCGCGCGAGTAAAGATGTGCCTACAGCGCACGCTGGACTGATGAAGAAGTGGAAATTCTCTGACTTGCAGACTACAGCAATACTCGAGATGAGACTGCAGAAGCTAGCCAACCTAGAACGCCAGAAGATAGAAGATGAATTGAAAGAGCTTGCAAAGATTATCTCAGATCTTAAATCAATACTTGCAAGCAGTACTAAATTAAAGAACCTAATTAAAAAAGAGCTCGTAGAAATAAGAGATAAATACGGAGATGCTAGGCGCACTAGGATTGTAAAAGGCGGAGTTAAGAATATATCTGTTAAAGACCTTATTCCAGACGAGGAGTCTGTACTCGTACTAACTAAAGGTGGTTACATCAAGCGTACCAATCCAGCAGAATACAAAAAGCAGAAGCGTGGAGGAGTAGGAGTAATGGATATGAGCACTAAAGAAGAAGATGTAGTAACAACATTCTTATCTGCTAGTACGCATTCGGACTTATTATTCTTCTCAGACAAAGGTAAGGTGTACCGTATTAAAATGTTTGATATCCCAGAAGGCAAGAAGGTGACTAAGGGCAAGAGTATTATGAACTTTATAGCATTAGAGAGAGATGAGAGAGTTACATCTGTATTACCTATGCCAAGGTCTGTTAAGGACACTAAGGGATTATCATTACTAATGGTTACTAAGAGTGGAATAGTCAAGAAGACTCTTGCAGAGCAATTCCACGAGGTGCGCTCTAATGGACTTATTGCCATTAAACTCTCTGGAGCAGACAAGCTCATATCCGCCCACTTCGTAGGAGAGGGTGATGAGGTAATAATGACTACAAACAATGGGCAAGCAATAAGATTTAAAGAGAGTGATGTGCGTACTATGGGCAGGACAGCAGGAGGAGTAAAGGGAATGAAGATAAATAAAGACAATCACATAGTCGGTACAGGAATCTCCCGTAAAGGAATTGATGAGCAGGCATTATTCGTACTTACTAGCACTGGATATGGCAAGAGGACACTGTTAAAGGAGTATAAGGTACAGAAGCGTGGCGGGAGCGGAATTAAGACAATTACAATCTCTGCGAAGACTAAGAGCTTGATTGGAGCTAAGGTAGTGGGTCCAAATTCTAAAGAGAATGAAGAGGAGTTTGTAGCAATGAGCAATAACGGAGTTGTTATTCGCTCAGGAGTTGATGAGGTGTCTATGCTAAGTAGAGCAACTCAAGGAGTAAGAATAATGAAGCTTCGCGCTGGAGACTCTGTAGCAAGTCTAGTAGTCCTTAAAGGTAATGACATTAGCAATAATCCTAAAGAAAATTAATAAGATATGATGGCTAAAAAAGGAACAAAGAGTAATTATGGGGCAGACAGCATACAAGTGCTTGAGGGACTAGACCCAGTGCGCAAGCGTCCTGGTATGTATATCGGTACTACAGGACTTGATGGACTGCACCACCTTATATGGGAGATATTCGATAACTCACGCGACGAGGCAATGGGAGGATTTGCTGATGATATAGAGGTCGTATTACTACCTGGAAATAAGATACGAGTAGCAGATAATGGGCGTGGTATACCTGTGGACATACACTCTAAGACCAAGGTGTCTGCTCTTGAGACAATAATGACTACACTACATGCTGGAGGTAAATTCGGCGGAGATGGTTACAAATTCTCTGGTGGCTTGCATGGAGTAGGTATCTCCGTGATGAATGCTCTCTCAGTAAAGGTGCGCGCCGAGGTGCACAGAGATGGTGCATACCACTTGCAAGAATACAAAGAGGGAGGTAAGCCACTCTCTAAGGTTAAGAAGCTTGGTAAGAGTGACAAGCAAGGTACTATAATAACCTTTGAGGCCGACCCGCTTATATTCCCAGAGATTGAATATAACTTCAAGACTATTGTAGACCACTTGCGTCAGCAAGCATACTTGGTGCGAGGTATGCGTATCACTATTATAGACGCTAGAGAGTATGAGGGCGAGATTAGAGACACAGAAGTGTTCTATCTTAAAGAGCTGAAATTAGAGACTATTAGTCAGACATTCTACTTTGATGGTGGTCTTAAGAGCTTGATAGCATTTGAGAACAGGTACCAGACACCAGTACACAAACAAATATTCCACATAGATAAGACATATAAGGATCTAAAGGATAGTGGACAACAAGATGTGCAGGTGGAGGTAGCATTACAATATGTAGACGACATCTCTAGTAGGGTAGTGGCATATGCTAATAATATATATAACCCAGAGGGAGGTATGCATATTACAGGATTTAAGACAGCTCTAACAAGGACAGTAAATAATTATGTAAAAAAGGCAAAAATTAAGGGAGTGGAGGGCAACTTCACTGGAGATGATGTACTAGAAGGGCTTACTGTAGTAGTGTCTGTTAAGATTCAAGAAATACAATTTGAAGGACAAACTAAGGCGAAGCTTGGATCTGTAGAGGCGCGAGGTGCCGTGGACTCAGTATTCTCAGAGGCATTTGCAGAGTTCTTAGAGGAGAATCCAAGTGAAGCAAAGCAAATTATAAATAAATCTGTACTTGCTATGCGCGCTCGTAAAGCTGCCAAGGCTGCCAAGGACTCAGTACTGCGTAAGGGAGCACTTGAGGGTATGACATTGCCAGGTAAGCTTGCCGACTGCCAGAGTAAGAGTGCAGAGGAGTCAGAAATATTCATCGTAGAGGGAGACTCTGCTGGAGGTACTGCCAAGGCTGGGCGTGACAGGAGGACGCAAGCCATCTTACCACTACGAGGCAAGATATTAAATGTTGAAAGAGCGCGTCTTGATAGAATGCTAGGCTCTGAGCAGATTAAGAATGTTGTAGTGGCACTAGGTACTGCAATTGGTGACACCTTTGATATTAGTAAGCTTCGCTACCATAAGATAATAATTGCAACAGATGCTGATGTAGATGGAGAGCATATACAGACTCTTATGCTTACGCTCTTTTACCGCTACTTCCGCGAGCTTATAGATGGTGGCTTCTTATACATTGCGCAACCACCACTGTATAAGATTAAGAAGGGTAAGAGTATACAATACTTCTACACAGAGACTCAGAAGGTAGATTATGAGAAGGAGCACGGAGTGGACAAGAGTGGCTCAGGTAGTATACAGCGCTATAAGGGTCTAGGAGAGATGAATGCTGAAGAATTATGGGAGACAACTATGGACCCAGAGCGCAGAATATTAAAGCAGGTAGAAATACAAGATGGAAGAGAAGCAGACAGAGTATTTGATATGTTAATGGGCAAAGATGTCCCAGCTCGTAAGGCCTTTATACAGAGTCATGCAAAGGAGGCAACACTTGATATCTAGTAAATAAAAAACACCTCCATTGGAGATGTGCTTTATGTGGAGCCAAGGGGTATTGAACCCCTCTACTCGGATGATAAGCGCGAGTCCCTCACCTTGAGGTGGCCCCGTCTTGACTCCACAGAAATACTGTAACATAAATAGCCATGTAGCAAAAAACTCGGTATATACCGAGTTTTAGGAGCTCAATGAACTCGCGCTTATCATGTCTATTATAATACTATCTAAGATAAATAAGTCAAGCAAAAATATGGACAAGGTCTTAATTGTAAATTTGCACTCCGTGGTACACTCTGATATACTGTACCACATGGTAAGTATGAGGCATTACATAATAGTGGGGAATCGCAAGTATGAGTATGTACTTGAGCCAGCACGCAGTCGTACGCAGTTGGTCTGCGAGGGTGCGGGTATAAGTAAGAGGTACTCAAACAGTGAGATACCTGCTATATTGGCTCAACTTCCAAGTATTATTGTCGCTTTATCTCAGCAAGACTCTGGAATTCAGAGTGAGGCATTACGCTTTCGCGTAACCTCTGCAGAGAAGGAGAGTATAATGCAGGCGGCAATAAATGCTGGCTATGACAATATGTCTGCCTATCTCCGAGATAAGGTAATAGATACATAAGTATATAGATTATTAGAAAGATTAGAAATTTAAATAAAAAATTATGAGTAAAGTATTAGGAATAGATTTAGGAACAACAAACTCTGCAATGGCAGTAGTAATTGGAGGTGAGCCAGAGATTATAGAGAATGCTGAGGGTGCTCGTACTACTCCAAGCGTTGTGGCAATAAGCAAGAGTGGAGAGAAGCTTGTAGGGGTACTAGCAAAGCGCCAAGGAGTAACTAACCCAACAGGTACAGCTTATGGAGTTAAGCGCTATATGGGGCACAAATTCTCAGACAAGAGTGTGCAGGCAGATATTAAGAATGTAGCATATGGTCTTACTGAAGGTAAAGACAAGGGCGTACTTATAAAGCTCGGAGACAAGGAGTATCGTCCTGAGGAGCTAAGTGCGATGATACTACAGAAGCTCAAGGCAGATGCAGAAGCAAAGACAGGTACAAAGATTACAGAGGCAGTAATTACTGTTCCAGCGTACTTCAACGATGACCAGCGCAAGGCTACTAAGGATGCAGGCAAGATAGCAGGACTTGATGTAAAGAGGATTATAAATGAGCCGACAGCTGCAGCCTTTGCTTATGGCTTTAACACTAAGAAAGATGAGCAGATAGCAGTCTTCGACTTCGGAGGAGGAACATTTGACGTGTCTGTACTAGAGGTAGCAGACGATGTAATAGAGGTTAAGAGTACAGACGGAGACTCAAATATGGGTGGACGAGATATAGACCAAAAGATAATTAATTATATTGCAGATGAATTTAAGAAAGACAATGGAATAAACCTTATGGGAGATCCTCTAGCTGTACAGAGACTAGATGAGGCAGCAGAGAAGGCTAAGATAGAGCTCTCAAGTGCAGAGGAGACAGAGATTAACATACCCTTCATCACTCAAGGTGATGATGGACCTAAGCACTTAATGCTTAAAATGACAAGAGCAAAGCTTAATGAATTGGCACAAGAGTATATAGACAAGGCACTGGAGATAACCAAAAGAGCAATAGAGGCAAGTCCATTTAAGGTTGGAGATATTGATGAGATTATACTCGTTGGAGGACAGACTCGTATGCCAGCAATATATGATGCTGTGAAAGCATACTTCGGCAAGGACCCAAATAAGAGTATCAATCCAGATGAGGTAGTAGCACTCGGAGCGGCACTACAGGGAGGAATTCTACAAGGAGATGTAAAAGATGTACTACTCCTAGATGTAATACCATTATCTCTTGGCATAGAGACAATGGGAGGAGTATGTACTAAGCTCATAGAGCGCAATACCACAATACCTACCAGCAAGAGTCAGGTATTCTCTACTGCTGCAGACAATCAGCCATCGGTAGATATTGTAGTTGCTCAAGGCGAGCGCGAGATGGTAGCAGATAATAAGACATTAGGCAGATTCGTACTTGATGGTATACCATCAGCACCAAGAGGTGTGCCACAAGTAGAGGTAACATTTGATATTGACGCAGACGGAATCTTAAATGTAACAGCAAAAGAGAAAAATAGTGGCAAAGAACAGAGTATTAAAATAGAGGGTAGCTCAGGACTATCAGAGGAGGAAGTAGAGAAGATGAAGAAAGATGCTGAGGATAATGCCGATGCAGATAAGGAGAAGAAGGAGATGGTAGAAGCTAAGAATCTTGCCGAGACTCTAGCCTACAGCACAGAGAAGGCACTAGGTGATGCTGGAGACAAGCTAGACAGTGATAAGAAAAAGCCTGTAGAGGAGGCAGTAGCAAAGCTGCGTACAGAGATTGCAAATACAAGTGCAACTAAAGAGTCTCTTGAGACTGCAACTAAAGAGCTCTCTGATGAGATGCAAAAGATAAGGGAGGACTTGCAAGCGGCGATGAAAGAGAAGGCCGAGCCCGCAGGCGAAGGTGTCGAGGCCGAAGCCGAAGATGCTGCTGAAGCAGCGCAAGGCCCGCAGGGCAGTGCAAGCGATGATAGAAAGTCTGAAGATAAATCTGATGACAAAGAAGACGAGGACAAAGAAGAGGACAGTAAAGACGAGGATAAAAAGGAAGAGAAAAAGGACAATAAGTAACTTCTTGCCCAGTCAGCAGAATATGGTATTCTGCTGACTAATGTCGAGGTAGCTCAGTTGGTTAGAGCGGACGTCTCATACGCGTCAGGTCGTGAGTTCAAGCCTCACCCTCGGCACAATTAAGTATAGTTATTATGGAATTTTTTGGCTTTGGTAGGAATAATAAAAAAGATCTGGATAGATACGACCTACCAAAGACGTTAGAGCATAAATCATTGGAAAAACATTTTAACAGAGAGATCGAACAGAGTGGTAGCGAGTATATCATTCGTGACGATAAAGCTTTTTTTAAATTCAGACGAGAGGGAGGCTATAAAGGCAATGTGTTGTCTATGGAGAATATCAAATCGTATGAGAAGGGTCAGGGTACGCTACTATTAAGCCTGTTAGAGAGTTGGGGTCGTAGTAATGGCATAGTCAGGATAAGTGCCCCATATGTAGACGAGGCAGCTGAAGGTTTTTTGGATAAAATGGGTTTTGTAAAGTCAAAGAGTAGTAGTAGCAATCTCTGGTATAAAGAATTGGTATAGTTACCCCCGTTACTTCTATAGATAGTTTCCGCTATAGTCCATAAGTAAACGCCATTAAACAACCTAGTCTTTTGAGGTACCAAATTCTCGTTGTTTCTTAACTATTAATGATGTAATCATATCAAGATTTCTCTTCAAAACAAGTGGGTTAAGTTTTTGGAAGTGGTTGATATACAACTCCATCACATCATACAATTCATTAATTAAGCCAATTACATCAGGACAGTCAGAGTATTAAAATAGAGGGTAGCTCAGTTGGTTAGAGCGGACGTCTCATACGCGTCAGGTCGTGAGTTCAAGCCTCACTCTCGGCACATAAAATCTTAAACACCGAAGCAAGGCTTCGGTGTTTTTGGATTTTAGTGATGAGGTGATGCTTGAAAAGAGTGCCCGGACTAAGTCAGCTTGCTTGCAAGCTGCTGGGCACGACGGGGTCGCGTCGCTTAGTAAAATTGTAGAGGTTAAACCTCTACAATTTTGGTTAGCAAAGGTGACCAAGCCTCACTCTCGGCACAATCTTGCAAATAGTAGTAAGTATTGTACAATATCCGCACTGCTAATGCGGTCGTAGCTCAACTGGTTAGAGCACTCGCCTGTCACGCGAGAGGTTGAGGGTTCAAGTCCCTTCGATCGCGCATAAATAGACTACAAGCCATTGTAGCTCAGTCGGTAGAGCGCACCCATGGTAAGGGTGAGGTCCGCAGTTCAATTCTGCGCAATGGCTCCAATTATCTAAAGGCTAAACGCACCTCACTCATCTCTTCTTTTATTATATCCTTAAGCTCCATTGCTGAGAGGAGTATATTTGCTTTACTTATTTCTAATCCAATCTTAGCTATCAGCTCATCTCTTGGACAAGGGTCTGTACTTAGTATATCTACAACCCTTTGCTCGTCTTTACTCATAGTCTCTAGCGCCAGGTCTTGTTGCTGTGTGCTTATGCTCGGGTCTATGCCAAGCGCTCTGAGTATATCTACTGACTCTGTCACAGGTGTTGCACCAAGCTTTAAGAATTGATTAACTCCTTTGGCGGTGACTCTTGTGATGTCGTGAGGCACTGCAAGTAGTTCTCTGTTGTACTCGGTGGTGAGGCGCGCTGTTATAAGTGTACCAGAGCGCTCGGCAGCTTCTATCAGTAGTACGGCGTGACACATACCTACCATTATTCTGTTGCGCTTAGGGAAGGTGTGCAGCCCGGCAGGGTACAGCGGCTCAAACTCACTTAGTAATACTCCACCACTCTTGACTATCTCATCTGCAAGCTTGTGATTAGTGCGGGGGTGGAGCACAGAGCGGTCTAAGCCAGAGCCTGGCACAGCAATAGTCTTAAGGTTTGCATCGAGCGCCGCTTGGTGAGCTATGGCATCTATACCGAGTGCAAGACCACTAACAATTACTACCTTGTGTCCAGTAAGTCCAGATATCAGAGCCTCGCATACATCTCTGCCATAACGAGAGAACTTGCGAGAGCCTACTACAGCTAAGAACTTATATTTAGCAAAGTCTGGCAGTTCGCCCTCGCAATACATCTCCTTAGGCGGTTGAGGTATCTCACTTAGCATTGGTGGATGCTCACTCTTTTTTAGTTTTTCGATTTGTGCTTTACTGCTCATGAGTGTATTATTATAACATTATGTTAGACATTAAATTTATACGAGAGAATGTAGACAGGGTTAAATCCTCTG
>CAZGTE010000018.1:0-9267 GCA_964528515.1 uncultured Candidatus Saccharibacteria bacterium | reverse complement strand
CTTTTGAATATAGTCTTCTTTCTCCACAAGTCAGCGATTATGACTCGCTCCTCGTAGGATATTTGTGTATAATTCTTCATACAATTACTTCGTTATTTGTTTGATAATGCAGACCTTTCAGTGATATTATTTTAACAGATACGAAGTTTTTGCATTTGAGTTTTAGAATTTAGATTGTTCCCGGTTGAGGGTCTAATCTAAGTAGTTGATAATTAGTTCTCTAAAACTATGTTAAAATAACCTTATGGAAATTTCTGTAGGGTTATTTTTAATGGTATTATTATTTATATTCGGCGCTATTATCGGCAGCTTCTTAAATGTTGTTATATTACGCCATAATACTGGTAAGTCTCTTGCTGGTAGGAGTGGTTGCAGTGTCTGCACAGAACCCCTTAAGGTACTGGAGCTAATACCAATATTCTCATTTGTATTCCAGAGAGGTAAGTGCACTAAGTGCAAGAGCTCTGTATCTTGGCAATATTTACTCGTAGAGCTAATGACTGCAATATTGTTTGTGCTTGTTGGTATATTTGTTTATGTTAATTTTGGACTTTTTAATATTCTACTATCCACAATTGCACTTATTGTCTTACTATTATCTATTGCTGTGCTTGTGATACTCACTACTTACGACTTCAGACACACAATACTCCCTGATAAATATACATATTCTCTCATAGTACTCGGTAGTATATTCGCATTTATTACCAGTGCTACACTTGTTGATTTTGGTTGGCAATTATTAGGAGGAATTACTACAGCTCTACCAATCTTCGCCCTATGGTTCTTCTCTAGGGGTCGCGCTATGGGCTTTGGAGATGTTAAGCTTTCAATCGGTATTGGTATATTCTTAGGTGTCTATATGGGTATCTCAGCTATTTGGTATGCATTTATGATTGGTGCCGTATATGGTTTAGTACTAGTAGCTCTGCGCAAGGCAGGAGCTAAGAGTGAGGTAGCATTTGGACCATTCTTAATCCTTGGATTTTTAATCACCTTATTCACACAAGTAGGATTTATGGAGTTGGTTAATGGTATTATGTTTATATGAATATGAAAGGATTTACATTGATAGAAATGATGGTAACTGTGGGAATTATGGCGGTTATTACGACCATAACCCTTGCAAATCATTCTAGATTTGGAGGACAGATGATGCTGCGTAGCTTAGCATATGAAATAGCATTAGTAGTCCGAGAAGCTCAGACATATGGAGTGAGTGTACGTAGGGCAAGTACAGCAACAGGCTTTGATACTGGATACGGTATACACTTTGATCCAAGTACTCCCAGTAGTTATATAATGTTCTCAGATGTTGATGGCGATGGATTATATACAGCAGGTGATGATATATTAGTAGCCGAATATAATATAGGTAGGGGAAATCAGATAAATAGATTATGTGTTACCGTTGGACCACACACTTCTTGTAATCAGAAAGTAGATATACTATTTATGCGTCCAGAGCCAGATGCATTGATACGATTTAACGGTATTTTTAATAATTTATATGAAAAAGTTGAGATAGAATTAATCTCACCAAGAGGTGATACTATATCAGTAATTGTAGAGGTTTCTGGCCAGATATCAGTAATAAAGATGCCATAATAATATGAAAAAACTACAAACTAAAAACCACAAACTAAAAACTACTAAGGGTTTCACTCTTATAGAGATGATGGTCGCTGTGTCATTATTCTCCGTTGTTATGCTTATTAGCACCGGGTCATTACTCTCTCTTATTGATGCTAGTAAACGAGCCCAAGCCATACAATCTATAATGAGTAATATGAATACTTCTCTCGATGGAATGGTGCGAGCCATGCGTATGGGACAGGCATATTCTGTATCTGATGATGGTCTTGAATTGTCATTTACCCCATTTGGAAAAGACCCAAATGTCCTAGGAGATAGATGGACATATTCATTTGTAGAGTACTCAAGTGGACCCGGAGAAGCAAGAGGTAGATTATATAAAAAGTATAGGCCTTATGGATTTATAAGTTCTATAACAGTTCCACTTACATCAGAGAATGTGGACATAGACTATGTAAAATTTTATAAATCTTCTGATGTAGACGGGGACACTAGGCAGCCAAGAGTGGTAATGATAGTCCAAGGCAAGGCAGGCTTTGGAAAGAGAGCAACATTAACTAAGTTTAACATACAAGCAAGCGCTACTCAGAGATTATTAGACATATAGTTAGTAAAATATAATTATGAAAAAACTACAAGCTAAAAACAACAAACTAAAGACAAGTAGGGGCTTCACACTCATAGAGACACTTGTAGCTATTACAATACTAACTACGGCCGTAGCAGCACCTCTTACACTTGCTGCACAGAGTCTTATAGCCGCATATAATGCTAGGGACCAAGTGATAGCCTTCCATCTTGCTCAAGAGGCAGTAGAGACAGTGCGAGCGCAGCGTGATCACAATTTACTTGAGTCATTAAAGACAGTTGGTAGTACTGTTGGCTGGCTTAATGGTATGTATGTCCAATTAATTGGAGAGCTACTACCAGAGCCATTTATGGTAGACTCTATATCATCTACTAATAACTTTATATTATGTAGTGGTAGTGATAGTAATACATGCAATAATCTACTCTTTAATGATGCTATGGGCTTCTATGGTCATGAAATAGGAGTCCCATCTAAGTTTAAGCGTTTTGTAAATATAACAGAAGTACCAAATACTAATGGAGAGGAGGTGACTGTACGATCTGAAGTTCAGTGGAGATTTGGAAGCCAAGGCAATACTCGTAGTGTAATTATAGAGCAAAATCTATTTAATTGGACTGCGGGAATAAGTAATTAATGATAATATGACAGTATTACAAATGAAACAAAAAGGATTTACATTACTATTAGCCTCTCTTCTTGCATCACTACTACTCGCTATTGGATTATCAATGTTTGCAATTGCACATAAGGAGATAATACTCTCAAGCCTTGGGCGTGACTCACAATACGCATTCTACGCAGCTGACTCAGGAGCAGAGTGCGCACTCTTTTGGGATCTTAAGGGTGGATTCTCTGTAGATACACCACTGACAGGAGCAAGATGTAATAACCAACCTATAGGAGAGCTTGCCAGCGATGGGTCGGGTAACTTAGAGATTGGAGGCAATCCTTTTGATGCTTCTGGTCAATCTATTTCAAATTTTTATTTTGAGCAGAATAATAGATGTATTAATGTTACAGTTATAAAATTTGAAACAGGTAATATTACAACAGAAATTAACTCAAGAGGATATAGTGTTAGGTGTGATGAACTAGGTCAGCCACTCTTAACAGCTCGTGCACTTGAGAGAGCAGTAAGGGTGAGATATTAAAGCTTCAGATATATGATTAAAAATATAGAAGAGTTTTTTAAAGAAAGAAGAATATGGTACAAATCTATTAAAGCAGTATTTTACCCAATTTTAGATGAAGATATTGTATTTAACTCTAAAGGATTTTACCATTTAAAATATAAATCTAGTGGAACAAAGAGGCCTAAAAAAGAACAATTATATAAAATTGGACTACTGCCATTAGTAATACCAGTAATTAAAAAGGCTACTGAAATACATGATTATAAGAGAATAAATTTAGATAATAATAAATATATTGATATATGGGAATTGCGGGCTACTGCTGGGAAGCAATATACACAAGTGTCTGTAGTTTTGCGCAGAATAGGGGACGGTAAGATTCATTTTTTCAGTGTATGGAAAAAGTAAAAACAAACAAAAAAGCCATCAATAATGATAGCTGTTTTGAAGTACTCACTTTCAGCGTATGGAATTCCTTAGCCGAATAAAGCTTGCGCTTCATGAGTACATATATATTATAACAACACCATGAATAAAGTCAATATAATAGAAGAGAGTGTACATAAGAGAATAAAGAAGCTTAGAGATTTGATTAACCATCATAGATATTTATATCATATAGAAGATAAGCAAGAGATATCTGAGCAGGCACTAGATTCACTGAAGAAGGAATTAGCAGACCTAGAAGATAAGTATCCAGAGCTAATAACTCCAGACTCGCCAACTCAGAGAGTAGTTGGTGGTATCGCCAAGGGATTTAAAAAAGTTGTACATAAGGTTGCTCAATGGTCATTTAATGATGCATTTGATGAGGGCGATATGCAAGAATTTGACAAGAGGGTGAGGCGAATGCTGGTGCAGTCTGGTATAATTACAGAGCCAACATATTCAATAGAGCTCAAGATAGATGGACTAAAGGTAATATTAGAATATAAAAAAGGAATACTAATAGCAGCAGCTACAAGGGGAGACGGTAAGGTTGGAGAAGATGTGATTGCTAATGTGCGTACCATAGAGTCAGTACCACTAACTCTAAGAAAACCAGTAGATATTATTGTGGAAGGTGAGGTTTATATAAGTAAGACTCAGTTTGACAAGATAAATAAAAAACAAAAAGAGATTGGAGAGCAGATATATGCTAATCCTCGTAACCTTGCAGCTGGTACATTAAGACAGTTGGACTCAAGAATTGTAGCAGAGCGTAAGTTAGATATATTTGTATATGATATTGCTAAGGGGGGTAATGCTGAGACTCAAATAGAGGAGCTTGAAGAACTCAGCACATTAGGATTTAAAGTCAATAGGACTTATGCACATTTTGACAAAATGGAAGATGTGTTGCATTACTGGAAAGATTGGCAAAAGAAGAAAGACAAGGAAGACTACTTAATAGATGGGATTGTAATTAAGATTAATGAAATAGAATTACAAGATGTCCTTGGCTACACAGGAAAAGCACCGCGCTTTGCTATCGCGCTTAAATTCCCAGCGGAGCAGGTGACTACCATTGTTGAGGATATTGTACTACAAGTAGGGCGTACTGGCGTACTTACTCCAGTCGCGCATCTGCGTCCTGTATTAGTAGCTGGCTCGGTAGTGAGTAGAGCTACACTCCATAATGAAGATGAAATAAAGAGATTAGGTATAAGAGTAGGAGACACTGTGATATTGCAAAAGAGTGGTGATATAATTCCAGACATTATAGAGGTGCTTACAGAGATGCGTACGGGTAAGGAGAGTGAATGGCAGTGGCCAACTACAGTATCAGTATGCGGTAATGATGGAGCCATAGAGCGCATAGATGGGCAAGCTGCATGGAGATGTGTTAATAAGAATTCCTTTGACCAACTTGTACGCAAGATTAGCTACTTCACTAGTAAGAAATGCTTTGATATAGATGGTCTAGGAATAAAGGTGGTAGAGCAATTAGTACGAGCTGAGCTTGTGCAGAGCTTTGATGACATCTTTACGCTTAATAAAGGTGATCTACTAGATCTTGATGGATTCGCGCACCTTAGTGCAGATAACTTACTTACGGCAATAGACAATGCAAGAGAGGTAACACTTGCAAGACTTCTGACAGCGCTCTCTATACCACAGGTCGGCGAGGAAACTGCTATAGACTTAGCGCAACACTTCCAAAGATTAGAAGATTTACAGAATACAATTATCGAGACTCTGCAGACAATAGACGGTATCGGTGAGGTAGTAGCAGAGCAAATAATAAATTATTTCGCAGATAATGAAAATCAAAAGATGTTAGATAGACTCCAGGCACACATCACTATACTTAGCGGTCCAACCGCTAAGTCACAACATCGAAGCAAGGCTTCGATGTTGTTTGGTAAGGTGGTAGTCGTCACTGGTGCACTCAATACAATGAGTCGTGAATATGTAAAGAGTATGATACGAGATGAGGGAGGTAAGGTGGCAAGCTCAGTATCTAAGAATACAGATCTAGTGCTAGCAGGAGAGGGTGCAGGTAGTAAGTTGTCAAAAGCTAAAGAATTAGGTATACAAGTGGTAAATGAGCAGGAATTTGTTAAGATGTTGAGCAATGACTAAAGAAACCAAGATAGATAAAGAGCAGATTATACATTTAGCCAGTCTTGCACAACTTAAACTTACAGATGATGAGGTTATTAAATTTACCGAGCAACTGTCAAATATAGTGCAGTATATAGACAGGGTAAAAGATGTAGAATTAAAAGACGAAGTCGCTAGAGACTTTCGTAAGATTAATATATTTAGAGAAGATGAGAATCCTCATATAGCGGGGGAGAATCGTGATGCAATACTTGAGGCTATGCCAGAGACTAAAGATGACTTACTGGTGGTAAAGAAGATTCTAAATAATTAAGAATAATATATTATGATAGATTTAGAAACACTTACAATAAAAAAAGCTCATGAGGCGATGAGGTCTGGTAAATATACAGTGCGTGAGTTGGTAGACTCTTACTTAGAAGAGATTAAGAAAAAGAATGATGATCTAAATGTGTACCATCACTTATTTACAGACATTGATGAGCGGGTGAAGATTGCTCAAGACATGTTTACTAATGGAACAGCGACACTTCTTACTGGTATACCTATTGCACTTAAGTCTATAATAGCTAAGAAGGGACAAGTGACGAATGCATCGTCAAAGATATTAGAGAATTATAAAGCTACATACTCAGCAACTGTAGTAATTAAATTAGAAAAGGAGGGAGCAATATTCTTAGGCTCAGCAAATGCAGATGAATTTGCTATGGGAGCATCCACAGAGAATTCAGCCTTTGGAGTTACTAAAAACCCAGTAGACATTACTAGAGTTGCTGGCGGTAGCTCGGGCGGATCTATTGCAGCAGTAGCTGCGCAGATGGCACTTGTATCACTGGGGACTGATACTGGAGGGTCAATACGAGAGCCATCAGCATTCTGTGGTATTGTTGGATTTAAGTCTACTTATGGAGCAGTATCTCGCTATGGCTCTTATGCAATGGGGTCATCTTTTGACCAGATATGCCCAACAGCAAAGACTGTAGAGGATGCTAAAATTATAGAAGATGTAATGAGAGGAGAAGATTATTATGATATGCGGTCATTGCCAGATGATGTCTGGATTAAAGATCCAACAAAAGATAAATATAAAATAGCAATACCAAAAAGTCTTATTGATGGTACAAGTGATGAAGTGAAAGAGGTATTTGATAACTTCATAATAAAATTAAGAGAGTCTGGACATGAGGTAGAGGAGATAGATATACCAATACTTGATGAGGTCTTGGCAATCTATTACATTCTTATACCAGCAGAAGTATCATCTAATTTGGCACGCTATGACGGGATTCGTTATGGTAGTAAAATTGATGGTGGCGACTTGTGGGAGACTTATGCCAAGACTAGAGGTGAGGGCTTAGGTGACGAGGTTAAGCGTAGAATAATGTTGGGTACTTACATACTCTCTACTGGATATACAGATAAATACTATGAGAAGGCTCTGACATTACGAGCGAAATTAAGGAGTGAGCTTAAAAAAATATTTATGAAATATGACTTCATACTCACTCCAACGACTCCAGTAGTAGCACCTAAGATTGGAGAGATGAAAGGTGATCCTCTTACAGAATACCTAATGGACATATTCACTGTTACAGCCAATACTGCTGGCATACCAGCAATCTCGCTACCAGCAGGAGTAGGAAGCGAGAGTAATATGCCAGTTGGAATGCAGCTTATGGCAAGTTGGGAGAGTGATGATGCACTTATTGATATTGGTAAAAAAATGAACTTTTAATTATGACGAAAATAATAGGGCAAAAGACAGGTAAAGAATATTATGCCACAATTGGACTTGAGATACATGCCGAGATGAATACAGTGACCAAGATGTTCTGCAGGTGTAAGAACGACCCATTTAACAGTGAGCCTAATACTCATATCTGTCCAGTGTGTACTGGACAACCTGGGGCATTACCATATGTCAATAAGCAAGCTTGCAAGAATGTGATGATTGTGGGAGTGGCACTAGGTTCAGAGCTTGCTGATTTCTCTGAGTTTGACCGTAAGAACTACTTCTACCCAGACATACCTAAGGCATATCAAATATCACAACTCCAATATCCACTTGTAAGTGGCGGGGAGCTATCTGGAGTCTCTATAGAGAGAATACATATGGAGGAGGATACTGCCACATCAATACATAAAGCAAATTACTCTCTAGTAGATTATAATCGCTCTAGTGTGCCTCTTATGGAGCTTGTTACAATGCCTGTTTTGCGCGATGCAGAGACTGCTATGAACTTTGCTAAAGAGTTGCAGTTATTGTTGCGGACGCTAGGAGTGAGTGATGCAAATCTAGAGAAGGGTGAGATGCGAATAGAGGCGAATATATCAATCTCTACCAATAAACCCCTTGAAGAGTTTGATGGTGATTTTAGTAACTTTGGTATAAAGACAGAGGTTAAGAACCTAAACTCATTTAAGATAGTGGGGCAGGCAATAGACTTTGAGATTGCTAGGCACCTTGCAATACTCGAGGGTGAGTCTGATGGTGAGATTGTACAAGAGACGCGGGGTTGGGATGAGAACAAGCAGGCAACATTCTCTCAGCGCAAGAAGGAGAGTGCAGACGACTACCGCTACTTCCCTGACCCTGATATACCTAAGTATAAGTTCTCAGAGTTGCCAGAGTTTTCTAAGAGTGAGCTTGCAAAAAATTTACCAGAGTTACCATGGCAAAAACGAGACAGATACAAGAGTGAGTATGGAATAAAGTCTGAAGACATAGAATTTTATTTACAAAATCCATTGTTTGGTCAGATCTTTGATGAGGCATCGGCTGAGCTTGCAAGCATAGATGAGTACAACAAGCTCTCTAACTATGTATCTAGTGACATAGCAGGTCTGGAAAAAGGTAAGGAGATAGGTGGTTTAAATAATGTGTTAGGCAAAGAAGTTGCAGAGATGGTAAAGATGATTGTGGCAGGAGACCTATCAAGTAGAGGTGCTAAAGACTTATTGTTAGAGATGTATATGAATGGAGGAAAGTCTAGTGAAATAGCAAAATCTAAAGGATTAATACAAAAGTCAGATAGAGAAGAGTTAAAGAAGGTTGCAGAAGAAATAATTGAAAACAATAAACAACAAGTAGAAGCATACAAAGGTGGTGAGGATAAGCTGTTACAATACTTCGTTGGGCAGGGTATGAAGGCAACTCAAGGTAGCGCGAACCCTGGCGTCCTAGCGGAATTGTTTAGGGATATGTTGAAAAGTTAGAGAAATAGTATACAATTCTTTGCATCCGTCCTTAGCTCAGCTGGTAGAGCATCCGACTCTTAATCGGCAGGTCGTAGGTTCAAATCCTACAGGACGGACCATGTTAAGAAAAACAGTGCTAAGGTACTGTTTTTTAGTGGTCTGTATACAATCTTGCCTGAAAGGCATCCCGCATGGACAAAT
>CAZGTE010000017.1:0-9319 GCA_964528515.1 uncultured Candidatus Saccharibacteria bacterium | reverse complement strand
CGTACAACCACCAGTAATCATACAACCACCAGTAATCGTACAACCACCAGTAATCGTACAACCACCAGTAATCGTACAACCACCAGTAATCGTACAACCACCAGTAATCATACATCCCCCAATACAGCCAGTAGTTACAAATCCAATTAATATTGTAAACAATAATGTTAATAACAATGTAAACAATAATGTAGTAACAGTTACAGTACCAACACCAGCACCAACAAGAGTATATGTACCTGTATATACTCCACCAATAGTAATACCAAGACCCACTCCATTACCACAATGTTCTATAGCCGCTACAACCAGTAGACATAAAGGATCAAGAGTTACACTATCTTGGGCAACTAGCTTAGGTAATAGTACTAGAGTGAGCTGTTCAGGAGGAGTATTAGGTAATACTAGAGTATCAGCAATAAATACGAAGTCTATCTATCCTTGGAGTAGCACAACTTGTTCTGTAGTAGTTAGAAATACTAATACAGGCACAAGTAAGACATGTCAAGTGTACATACCAGTACAGAGAGATGTTATCACACATATACAACCTACATTTAATCCACCAATAACAAGAGTAGCAAGTGTAATAATACCTACACATAAGTCAGTCACACTTGGTCAGGTTCCACATACAGGTTTTGATAATCCGTTATTGATATTCACCTACTTGGCACTGATGGTAAGTGCAGGATATGCAGTATACGCATTCTATCCAGTTATGCGTGGACGCAAGAAGTTCAGTAAAGTAGATAATTACTAAAGTCCGCCGCTCGTCCTGAAGAAATTAAAGGATAATAAGACTCCAAACGAAAATATTAAAAACACTCCAAATAATCAAGGGGGTG
This sequence comes from uncultured Candidatus Saccharibacteria bacterium, assembly GCA_964528515.1. GTDB lineage: Bacteria > Patescibacteriota > Minisyncoccia > Phycocordibacterales > UBA2100 > S139-169. Next base: position 8,471 of record CAZGTE010000017.1, on the reverse strand, counting down.
TTTTTAATTATATGGTACAATATTCACAATGGACGCAACTCAAATTATATTAAATCAATTACCATATACGGGCTTTGACTACGGACCAATGTACAATTCATTATTCTGGGTTGCTCTTAGTATTTGGAGTTTGATAGTCGCAGCAATTATTATTAAAAACAAGACAGGTATAGGTAGAGCATTCTCAAGACTTACTGCAATATTCGCCACTGATAGACAAGTAAATACCCAAGACATTACAGATGATGTGTCTTCTACTGAGCCAGTAATCTTATCAGAGAGAGTTATTAGATATAATCCTTTAGCAGATGTCCAAGTGCAGATACCACAACAATCACAAGCAATTACACCAATACTGAATCAAGTGCAAATCCCAGAAGTAAGTGAAGATGTAAAAGACTTAGTAAGAGACATTGTGACTCAGGAGCTGAGTATAAGCAGAGAAGGGGAGTCGCAAGACGAATTCTCTCAAGATGACTTCGCTACGGCAGACTTCGATGGAGTTAATCCTGATGTCTATTGGCAGTCGAGAGAAGGAGCAGACTCTATGATAGAGAAAATAGAAAAAGAAGAATATGTCCCTAGGACTGTAGAGAAGACAACAGTACAACAAGAGCCACAAATTGAGCAGGCTAAGGTAGTAGATACTATGGCACCTAAGAAGATTTTCCAAGATAAAATAACCCTAGATAAGAGCAGTGAGTATCCTAAGATATTACTTAGTCGTACTGAGATAGGTCTTTAGATAGATGCTCTACGAAGTCATTTAATGACATTTCAAGCTTACTACCATCACGCAGCTCAGCAGTTACACTGCCACTCTTCTGCTCTTTGTCTCCTAATACTAATATGTAAGGTATTTTATTTTTCTTAGCATTTCTTATCCTCTTGCCTAGAGAGTCAGTTGCAGGAGAGAGTGATGCTCTTATGTTAATTTCCTCTAATTCAGCAAGTAATCTATGGGCATACTCACTATGAGCATCAGCTACTGGTAATATATGCACCTGCTCAGGAGAGAGCCAAGTAGGGAAGTTACCTGCAAAATGTTCTATAATTATAGCCATAAATCTCTCAAGAGACCCAGCAATAGCTCTGTGTATCATTACAGGTGTCTGTCTCTGACTGTGCTTATCTGTATACTCTAGTCCGAATCTCTCTGGCATTACGAAGTCTAACTGTGCCGTAGCGAGCTGTCTCTCACGACCAAGAGCATCAAAGAACATGAAGTCTATCTTAGGACCATAGAAGGCTGCCTCTCCCTCAACGACCTTGTATTCAAATTTATTATCTTTTACTATTTTCTCTAATATTGCTTCTGCCTTATCCCAGTCCTCACTCTTGCCTAAGTATTTCTCTGTATTACTCTTATCTCGCACAGATATTGACACCCAGAATTTACCATCAGAAAACATATCAAGTGATGTGTAGAATTCTTTAATAACATAAATAATATTATTCACCTCCTGCTCTATCTGCTCATTAGTACAGAATACATGCCCATCATCTTGAGTGATAGAGCGCACCCTTGCAAGTCCTAGCAATTCTCCAGCTTGTTCATCTCTATATACCATCGTAGTCTCAGAATAGCGGATAGGTAACTCCTTGTAACTCCTTGCCTTGCTGGCATATATCTGAGTATGGTGCGGGCAATTCATCGGCTTCATTACAAATTCAGTGTCACTCTTACCTGTAACCTTGAAGAGTTCGTCACCAAATTTCTCCCAATGTCCAGAGGTCTTGTATAAGTCGCTCTTGGTTATATGAGGGATAGTTACATTCTGGTATCCTAATTTAGCTTGTATAGTCTCTATTCTCTTTACTATAAGCTCACGCATCAGGGTTCCCTTAGGTGTCCACAGAGGTAAGCCTGGGCCCACAAGCGGAGAGAAGGTGAATAGGTCTAACTCCTGTCCTATTTTACGATGGTCTCTTTTCTTAGCTTCCTCTAGCATCTTGAGATGCTCTGATAATTCATCTTTAGTCTTAAAAGCGAGACCATATATACGGGTAAGCATAGGATTTTGCTCATCTCCACGCCAATATGCACCAGCAATCTTAGAGAGCTTGAAGGCTCTACCGTCTATTGTCTCTCTTGGATTCTCTATGTGTCCACCACGACAAAGGTCTGTGAAGCCTCCACAAGTGTACAGTGTGATACTCTCACCCTTAGTCTCTAGATCATCAATCATCTCTTTTTTGTACTGATTGCCTTTGAATGCTTCACGAGCCTCATCTGGCGCTACTACTTTTGACTCCCACTGCGTCCACTTGCCTAGAGCCTTGCGCATAGTCTTCTCTAGTTCTTTTAACTCACTCTCTCCTGGAGAATCCCCACCACTGAAGTCGAAGTCGTAGTAAAATCCATCATCAATAGGTGGTCCAAGAGTTGGTTTGGCATGTGGATACTTTGCCATCACTGCCTGAGCGAGTAGGTGAGCAAGGGTATGTCTTGTGTAATTTAAGGTCTTCAGGTCTTCTTCTTTAGTCATAATATGATTATTTTATTTATAACTTGAGTGTACCATGAGCCTTGAGCTCTGTTAAGTCAGTCAGGCTTTCACCTCGCAGATTGCGTAAGTAGCCTACTATGGATATCATAAGAGCATTGTCTCCAGTAAGTCCTTTACTTGGAGTGTGTACTTGTACATCGTCAAATTCTTTTGCTAGTACATCTTTAATATTATTATTAATGAAGGTATTAGCTGCAACACCACCTCCTATTAGTAGTGTTCTAGCACCAGTATCTCTGACAGCATCTACAACCTTCTTAGTTAGTACATCTGCGCAGGCATCTTCGAATTCTCTAGCAATTATTTGCTGCTCATTAGTGGTAAATATATGACCATCTTCATAGTTCTTTTTAATGTGGTAGAGTACGGCCGTCTTAAGTCCAGAGAATGAAAAGTTCAGATCTCCACTGTGCATCATTGGTCTCGGAAACTTTTTATCAATACCAACAGCAAAGCCGGGCTTTGCTGTTTTGGCTTGGTTGCGGGCTTGTTGCGCTAGTTTGCTTATAAGAGGTCCTCCAGGGTATCCGAGCCCGAGCATGCGAGCAACCTTGTCGAATGCCTCACCCACAGCATCGTCAACAGTGCCACCTAAATATTCATAATCGAATGGCTTTTTAATAAGTACCATCTCTGTATGACCTCCTGATATTAGTAGCGCAACTGCGGGGTAGTTTATAGTTTTTAGTCTGTAGTTCTTAGCATCATTTGACTCTAAGAGTGTAGAATATATATGCCCCTCCATATGGTTAATTGGCATAAGAGGCAAGTGAGCCTCCTTGGTAATCTCTTGGGCAAAGTTGATACCAGTCCAGAGTGCCGGTTCTAATCCTGGTCCATGAGTCACAGCAATTGCATCAATCTTACTTATGGTCAGAGACCCTCTCTGTCCAATTGCCTTACCTGCATTTCTTAGAGCTTGCTCTAGTATTATGGGCAGAGCTTTAATGTGCTCTCGTTTGGCAAGGGTAGGGTACACACCTCCATACTCACTGTGTAGCTCTGCTTGTGAGGCAAGCTCATCTGCAAGGACGGTGAATTTAACATCACTGTTCTCTACTGAGCCTGTTGCGTCTATAATACTAATTCCAGTCTCATCACAACTGGTCTCTATTGCTAGTATCTTCATAGTACCATTTTAAGACTGTGGATTATTTCTTTCCACCCTTTTTTGCCTTGCGTTCTTCTAGCATTGCATACTTAGTATCTAAGCGTTTCTTTGTCTTTTTTGATCGACTGGTTTTATTCTTTTCTACTCCTGTGCTTCTTTTTGCCATAATAATTTATTTAATTTTTATATTTAACTACATAATTTCTAGCAGTAAGTATACAGAATAATCAAGCCTTGTCTATGATTATGAATCTATATAAACAAAAAGCCTCGGTAATTCAACGAGACTTTTTGTATAAGACAGTTTCGTAGTTAGCTCCGCGGACAGGATTCGAACCTGTGACCGATCGATTAACAGTCGATTGCTCTACCGCTGAGCTACCGCGGAACTAACTAAAAAACTATCTGAATGTAATTATACACATTAATCAGAGATTGCAACAAGAGTGTAATGGGTGTTGTGGTATAATTTATTAATGAAAGAGGACCCATCAGTACGACAGACTATCTTGAGTGAACGAGCTGATAGATTTATGCAGACAGTGGCTGAGAGAATAGATTCCAATACATTTAAAGAAATAGATAAGATAGACTTGAGTTTACCACGCACGCTTGATGCTATAAAAGATTTCTTAACTATCTTAGAAGACAAAAAAGAGAATGGGCTAATAGATAGTGACGATATTAAGCATATTGATATGGCGCTCAGCCTAATGATACAACTACACATAGGACAACCAGACAGGGCAGACGGTTCGGGTCCGTTTATTAAGCATCCTATTGAGGTGGCAAAAGGAGTACTTGAGACATATAACGGAAGTGACTTAGCTAGTGTGACTATTGCGGCTTTATTGCATGACACTATTGAAGACCAGTCTAAGTTATTGCAGGTAATACATATGGGTGAAAATGATAATTCTAAAAGCGGATCAAGAAGTCGTGCACTAAATGCACTAGAACAGGCGTTTGGACATAGGGTCAATGTGTTAGTAGAGAAGGTCAGCACCCCTCTTGTTGTGCACGATCTGGATCTAAACAAACTTAAAAAGAGAATCGGTGAGAAAAAAGCCCGTAAATACTATGACTTCATAGATGATATAGTAAAGGATGTTGACGATCCTGCCGCGTTTGTGATTAAGTGGCAAGATGCTAAGTCCAATATGTTGACCATAGGTGGGATTTGGGAGTCGGCGATTGATTTAAGTAAAAGGGTGGCTGAATTAGGCCTTGGTGACAACGATCATAACATTAAAAAGAGATTTGAAGATGCTGTAAAAAGTAAAGAGGGTATATATAAAAAACTCAGAGATAAATATAGGCCAGTCTTAGAGAAGATTCTATTACCTGCGTTTGAGACCATGCAAGAGGGTCATCCGCTGTTTAGGCACAGAGAGCAGGCGATAGTAGACATAATGCAAGCACTTGATGAACAGTACAACCTTGACGAGCTTATTATATGAAAGTAAAATAATGCTATTATGGGTAGAGGTATCAGACAAGTAAAAGAGAACTTCAACTGCGAGAATTGCGATTTTGAGGTTATTGGCAACGGCTTTACCAATCACTGTCCAGAGTGCCTTTGTAGTAAGCATGTAGACAATACTCCAGGTGACAGGGCTATGCTTGAGGAATGTGGATGCTTAATGGAGCCAGTAGAGGTCAAGACTAAGGGAGGTAGCTTCGTATTAGTACATAAGTGTATTAATTGCGGTATAAAGAGTGTAAACAGAACATCACCAGAGGATAATATGGATGAGATACAAAGAATTATACACAAGACAAGTCGCCAAAGGGGTGATAAGAGGTTATACTAAAGTAGTAGTTTTATTAAAATATTAATTATATATTATGAATATAAATTTTAAAACAAAAGGAGCAGACATCACAAATGATGTAAAAAGATATGCAGAGGAGAAGGTTGCAATGTTGGTTAAGTTTCTTGGCAATGAGACAGATAATGACACACCGCGCTTTGATATTGAATTCTCTGAAGACTCTAAACAGATAAGCGGGGAGGTATATAGGGTAGATATTGTAATTGTGGTTGGTAGTATAGACATGCACACAATAGGGCGTGGAGAGACTATGTTGGCGGCAATTGATATGGCGAAAGATGATATGGTCCGCAGACTAAGAAGATCTAGAGCAAAGGAGCGTAACTTACTACGCAAGGGTAGTCGAATGATAAAGAAGATGCTTAGGAGATCCAATTAGTCTCCTGCTTTCCCTCTGGTATCACCTTATCAATTATAAACTCTCCTTGATTATTTAGATGAGCTCTTGTTATCTTAATGCGTTTATTATCTTTAAAAAAGAAGGTGCCAGGCCATTCATCATAAGCGCAGAATTTTAAATATTTCTCATAATCAGTGTCAGATTCTAATATCTCCCCGTCACTCTTCTTTAAGAAGTGGCAGAAGGTCGCTGCAGAGTGCTCTTGTGCCTCTGGCACTATCTCGCCATTAAGCCACATTGGCATCGCCTCAGCTAGCAGCTTGCCACCTTCGCGCGCTAGCATCTCATCTAGTGTAGAGCCTGGCATTGGCCACTCACTAAGTTCAATATTTGCCTGAGCTACTATTGGGCCGTGGTCCATCTTGGCATCAAGCTCTATGATACTAATGCCGACGCTCTCTCGCTCATCTCTAGATATGGCTGTACGCACAGGAGAGGGTCCACGCAGGAGCGGTAGCATTGAGGGGTGTATATTAAGAGTACCCTGACGCGGAACATCAAGCAGAGCTTGTGGGAGAATCTTGCCATAGGCAAATACTATGAAGGCATCCCAATCTGTATTACTAATCTCATTTATAAAATCAGCATCAAGATTATCTGGCTGCAGAATTTCAATATCTTGCTCCTGAGCCCAGATTTTAACAGGTGGAGAGGTTAGAATCCTACCTCTGCCAGCCTTAGAATCTGGGGTTGTTATTATAAGAGCTGGTTCAATTCCCATTTTTTGCATTTCTTCTAATGCTTGTACGCTCATTTTTGATGTCCCGAAGAATATCGTTTTTGACTCTTCTACTTTCATATATATTTTTTAAATTTAAATTTAGCAAATATAAATACAGTAAATATAAAACTAAGAATACCAATTATCAGCCCAACAACCACATCTGACAGATAGTGCATTTGTACAAAAAGTCTAGAGAATAATATAAGAAATATTGCAAATATAAGTAAGGACTGTACAAGTTTTCGCCATTTAATATTTATATATGGAGTAAATAAATAATATATTGCCATAAAGAAAAAGACGGATAATATGGAATGTCCGCTAGGGAAGCTGGAGGAATCTGATATTAATCCAAAAGGATTTTCTGGTCTTGGTCTGTTTATTATTTCTTTCATAATATTTTTTACAACTTGTCCACCTGCAATTCCAAAAAATAAAAAAGCCGTTGCAAAATAATTTTTCTTATATATTAAAAATATAAGAAGTGGTATAAACCAAAAAAAGAAAAAACTTGGACTAAATATACTAGTAATAAAGATGAAAAATGTATTAGAAATAGGATTATGCAGTAATGGCATTAATGTATTTATGTGTGTGTCAAATGCCGTAATAGAGTTAATCATAATTATAATACTTTATTAAAATCACTATCTATCTCCCATACATCAATTGTCTTGTCTATAAATAGTACACCATTAAGATGGTCTATCTCGTGGTCAAATATAGCTGCTAAGAATCCACTAGCTCCGCGCTCTCTCTCCTTACCGTTTTCATCATAATAACTTATAGTCATCTTATCTGGACGGTCTACAATACCAGCAACATCGGGTCCTCTCTGAGTCGGTCTTCCTTGGATAGATAGACAGGACTCGTGAGACTCTTGCCTCTTTTTAGAGACTCTTAGTATTTTAGGATTTATGAACACTTGATCAGCTTCAGTATTGCCTGACTTAGTTCTATTATTCTTACTGAATACCTTACCTGATACCATAAACATCTGTAAGCTAATACCTATCTGAGGAGCGGCTATTGCTACTCCAAACCTTTCTTTAGATAGAGCTTTAGACATATCTTTTATGATATTTTTTATATCTTCTGATGCTATTTTACCTAATGGAATATCTTGTGCAATGTCGCGTAAGATCTGCTCACCGTCTTTTATTATCTTTACCATGTTTGTACTTTACATTAGTAATGGTATTATTACAATAATGATAAAGAGTATATTATCAACAGTAGTCATAATGGTGATAATGTTGACCATACTTATTTCCGTACAAGTTAGTCCCGTATATGCCCAAGGACTACAGACAGCTCCAGATATTACGCACATTGTATCTTGTACTGGAGTTGGTGGTACTGGTGGAGGAATAGAGTGTAATTGGTGTAGATTAGTACAGATGATTGGTAATATTGTTCAATACTCTATCTACTTAGCTGTAATGCTCTCAGCAATAATGTTTGCCTATGCAGGATTTTTATTCTTAACCAATAATGGTGATAGAGCTAATGTAACCAAAGCGTGGAACATATTCCGAAGAGCAATATTTGGTACAATAGCTATATTAGCGGCATGGCTAATAGTCCACGCCATAATGACGAATCTTGCTACGGATATGGGTCTTGATGGTGGGAATTGGTATAGTATTTCTGGCTGTGATCCGGCTAGTCCACAAACAAAGAGTACTGATATAGATTTCGATAATATTAATAACGCAGTCCCAATAGATAATATACCAGGAGATGAACTTGAGGCAGCTATCCAAGATGGTGCAAATTCTGATATCAGCCCCGAATCCATAAATGTTTTTCAATAATAACTAAACTTAATAATAGTGTAAAACCCCACATACATATGAGACTCCTTAATCAAAGGAGTAATGCAAATATC
>CAZGTE010000016.1:1937-9591 GCA_964528515.1 uncultured Candidatus Saccharibacteria bacterium | reverse complement strand
TTCTTTTGTGTTGGTTTCTCTGGCATATGTTGTTATTTTGGTGTGAATATTATTTTGTTTATATTTCTTGGTATATCAAGTGTTCCAAGTATTTTTTCTAATTTTTCTAATGCTTCTTTATCTAGCTCTTCTTGTTCAGGTGATTTACCTTCTGTATTTTGTAGCTGGGCTATTTTCTTTCGTATTTCTTCCTTACCTTCCTTTAATTTTAACTCCTCTACTGGTGAAAGAGGTTCTTCTGACTGACTTAGTGTATTTGTATATTCTGGCAATTTACCTGCATACATTTGTGCAAGCATATATTCGGGGACGATACCAATCTCTTGGGTCACCCCTATGTCTGTAGGTGGTTTTGCAGTAAATATTACTCCAATGTCACTAAAGTCGGTGTCTACATCATCAGTACTCCAACCATTAAAGAGATTGTAATCTGCAAATTTATGAAAAGCATAGGATTGTGACGCAGGCCCCTCTATCTGCTTAATGTATAGCTCATAGAGCGCTTTTTCAAATCGTAGGCGATGTGATTGAATCTTAGGTTCATATCTTGGTGAGGTGAATGCTTGTAATACTTTAAGAAAGATTGTACGCATTGAGGGGGCTTGTGGCATCGCTTCGGCATTTGTTTCATTGTCGGACTTACCCTCTGCCTTGTCTTGTAAGTGCTTCGTTGCCATTGCGCAGCTCCAGAGCAAGTCTTTAATCTCTAATGTCCACTCACTCTTTACTGGGTCATAAGTATCACTGTATACACCATTACGCATCAGATATGCTAGCATATTTGTAAAGAGCTCATTGTCTTCCGAGGCGTTTTTTAGCTGTATGTTAGTGTCGTCATCTCTTTGTGGATAGTATTGTGGAAGATAACCATAATCCATCGAGATGAACCTGTCTAACATGGCAATATCCATAGGCTGTCGCAAGTCGTTATACTTATTGCCAAAGTTACCTGATGCCAGTACGATGAACCCTTCTTTAACAATGATTGACCCACCGTCTTCATTGCCTTGTAATGATATTGTGTCACCTGGCTTTGCTGTGAGTACATGGTTTATAACAATGAGTGTCTCATGTGGGATTGCGTTTATCTCGTCTATAATAATAGGCCTGCCTTCCTTAATTGCTTTATAGAGTGGTCCTAGTTTATATTTTGTCTCGGTGTTGCCTGAGGTTGCATCAAGAGATGTCTTACCTAGGACATCAATAGTGTCTAGATCTTTATGTCCACTTATAAGATAGACTGTGTCACCGGCATTGAGGTTGTCTTTTGCTATTTGTATTAAAATAGATGTCTTACCTGTTCCGGTCTCACCCTTGAGAAGTACTGGCATACCAAGCTCTTGTGCGATAAAGATGATTTGTTTAGTCGCATCTTGTATTGATGGAGTTTGTGGTAATCGTCCACTGTGTATGTCTCTTGAATGCTGACGGAGTGTCTGTATCCGTAGTAGAATCTCAAGGTCATAATCCGCGCGCAAATCTTGCATCTGACTGTGTATCTCTTGCTTGTTTTGTTGTCTGTCTCTACTTACGGCGTCTTTTACAACTCCACTGGCACCCTTTAATGCAATGTAGTTTTGCTGGTGTTGCTCGTATGTACCAAGTCTTGTTTGTAGATTTGCAATACTTTGTGCTAGGGATTGTAGTCTTCTAAGTGCTTGTATAAATGTATAATTTTGACTGCTCTCGTCTACATCATTTCTTATTAGCTCAATAAGGCCTTCTTTCGAGTAACTTTCTAGTCTGACCTTGTGTTCTTCTAGAATTTCTTCCTCGTCTTGTGTTAGTAGTGATAATTGCTTTTTGATTATTTCTTTTTTTGACTCTTCATCATGTGATGACTCTGGTAGGCTAGCTCTTAACTTTGAGTACTTGCGGTATTTTGATACTAATTGCATCCATCGACCTTGACCTTCTTGACGAATTTTTGTATCTATTTGAGTTATTTGATGTTTTATCTGTCCTATATTTCTTTCTGTAGATATTACTTGTTCGTTTTCTATTGATTCTGGCTGTGTTATGAATGGGTTAATGGGCTCTTCAGTATCTTCTGTGGGTTGGGATTGGTTATAGTGTAATACAGACAAGTGTCTCTGATATGTGCCAAGTGTCTTTAGGAGTTCTGCGTATTGCAGAACCTCGTCTGGTATCTGTGAGGCTTTTGGATATTTGCGCTCTGCTATAGGAGTATGTATATTCTCTAGGGTCATGATATATTTATGTTATGATAATGTATAATCTTTAGTATATCATGGGATTAGAAAAAAATACTGCTCTAAAAAAACCAGAAAAACCAGAAGTATTTGTAGATACTCGTACAGACCCTGAAAAGCGCTTTGAAAATTCTGAGCTATTAAGTGTAGATGAAGAATTTAAAAAGCTGGAAGACAAGTACAATCGCTTTATGGAAGGCTCAATAGGAAGTGCAATGAAAGACTTCTTCTCTAAAAATAACTGCCCCACCTTTAAACCAGGGGAGGGGTTTTACTTTGTTCTTAAAGAAAATACTATTGTAGCTGATGTAAGGTGGGTGTTTGACGACTTCCTTACCTTATTTGATAAAATAGAGCGTGAGGATATGTTTAAGTGGGCACACTTTCACGAAGGTATACATGCACAAGAATATCGTAAAGACGCAGAGGGGTCATTAGCCACATTTGAGTATTCGTGTGAAGTTGCCCCTGATATTGCTGCGGAGGTACATGAGGCATGGAAAGCTCGTGATGACTATGCAGAATGGATGAAGGAATATGAAGGAGGTGTTATAAAAGCAATAGAAGGGGCGGTAATAAAATCTTACAATAGAATGTTTAATATATTTGAAGATGTATTTGTAAATCACTCCGTGGCTAATAAGGTGCCTCTATATAGACATAGTAGCGAGGGAGAGGGAGAGGGTGGCGCAGCAAGAGCCATTCAGAAGCTTTACCGAGAGGTCTTGTTTAAGTCTGATGGAGATTCATATGAAAATGCGCCAAAGTACCTACAACTCACTGACTCGCTGTTGCGTGACTTTATGCTCCTAGGTACAAAAACAAAAATTGACACAGAGATTAGTGATGGGTTACAAAAAAAACTTGATGAAGAGTTTGGTGTTGATAAGATGAGTATTGATAACTTTGTGCAAGTTGTGGCTGAAGAAATGAGGGTGGAAGATAGAACACTGCTTGTAACAACGATAATAGAGCCACTTTTTAGAGAATATTTAATTGAGGATTTTAAAAATGGAGTGCTACCTAATAAGTCGTCTAATAATCCTAATACACAAGGCGGAGATAAAAAGAAAGGAGAGTCAGGTGAAGGTGGAATAAAGTTTGACCCAAACAAAAAATATACAGAAGGAATGGACAAATATAATCCAGATCGAGCAAGTGATGAGGGTATAAAAAAAGAACTTGAAAAAGTAGTAAAAAAGCAACGAGAAGAAGATGAGAAGACAAGCGAGACTCTAAAAGAGCGAAAAGCAAGAGGGCGGCGAGAGGGTGATAACAAGCTACAGAAGGACTTCAATATAACGCAGAGAGACATTAACTCTCTGCGTAAAATCCAAGAGAGGCTTGCTCCACATAGTAAGGAGTTTGAGAGATTTATTAGAGAGTTATTGAGAAAGTGGGGTAAAAGTAAGGGAGTACCAAAACAGAAGGTCAAGCGACGGAGGGATGGTATATTGAGTAGTGTAGTAAATGCATATGTGCAGAGCACAGCTGGTAATACTGAGCCCAGAGTGTTTAGTAAGCAATTACACATACCAGGTGAGGTACCGTATCCAGAGTTTACTCGTTTAACTTTTATCATTGATGAGTCTGGTAGTACAGAAGGTGGTATATATAGTATTCAGCGTGATGCAGTGGTAGCTTTATGTAGTGCATGTATGAAGGTAAATAAGCACTCTGCAATTCGCGCCGAGCAGGGAGGTGCAAGCACTCGGTTTATTACGAAGATAATTGGATTTTCTAATAGTGCAGAAGAACGAAAGAGGTTTTCTGATGAAAATACTAGATATAGTGTGAGCTTTGACACAGCAGAGCTTGCCAACTTTACTACTACCATACCGATGAGTGGTGGTACTAATATCACCAATGCGTTAAGTCGCGGATTAAAAAGTATTAAAGAGATGCAGGACGCGGAGTTGAGAAAAGTTACACATTCAAGGAATAAGAAAACTGCTAAGAATCGTGATATCGTGATATTTCTAACCGATGGTGGTGGAGAAGATGATGCAGATACTTCAAGAAGTAAGGTAGAAGAACTCGTTAGACTTGGTGCTACGGTAGTTGCATTGCAGTTTGGTGAGCCAGACAAGCATGAACGAACATTTTTCCAAACTGCATTTATGGATATGGAAGGTGTATATGCAACACAGGTGGATGACTTGTCAACATTGCCAAGTAGAATCATAGAGGGTACTAAGCAAGCTATGGAGTATCAAGAGATTGTGGCTAATAGGGGATAGTTAGTGTATAATATCACTTATGATAAAAGAGGCGCCTAATAATCCAATAAAGAAGAAGGATACTAATGACGAAGTGGGTTCAGAAGCAAATTCAGGCATGACTCGTAGAGGTTTTCTTATTAAAAGTGCTGGTGCAGTAGCATCTATAGGAGCTAAGACAGCTATGACAGTAGGTCCACTTGCATATATCTATAGTAACTCCGAGCGACATCCAGATCTTGAAGGATACTTAGAGAGTTTAGATAGTAGGATTCAGTTTCATGTAAATAGATTCAATAATCCAGTAGATCTTGCATATCTAAAAGATAATATAATGCAACGAATGCCTAATCCGCGACTGGTAGGACTTACTTATGGTGAATATGTATTTAATTTTTTTGAAAGTGATTATTTCATAGAGACAGATGTTTTACCTGATGGTGTACGAAAAGGATTATCATTGGTGGTGCAAGGAATATGTGCACAAGAGAGTAAATTTAATTCCGGCGCTGTAAGTGATAAGAATGCTAGAGGAATATGGCAAATAACCCCAATATACCTAGAGGACTTTAATAAGACAATAAATCCCAGAAGACGCAATAAAGGCGAGTCATCTTTTGATAGAGATATAACCTTTGATGAGGTGTTAGATACAGAGATAGCAACCAAGATGGTATTTATGAGTTTTGAGGTAGCATATGAGAGACTAAGAGATGATGTAGACAATCTCTTAGATGCATTTGGTATAAGATCAGATGAAGAGAAAGATAAATTAATGGTCTTAATAATGATAAATGCACACAATACAGGTGTCAATAGAATGCAGAGAGTGATGAAAGAATTTATAGATCAGTACCAATCAGAAAGCAATAACATACATATTAATAATTATAAGGCTGAGAGATTATTCCACAGTATGTCAGTACTTATGAAGGGTGAGATATCCGGTTATGGACAACACTCATCTGCATATGTGGCATCTTGCATTGCTGGTCAACGGGTAGTCAATAAGATCTTAGGACAAAAGACTTAACAGTTACAAGCTAGCTAAACAGCTCTTGGTCTGTGGTATATCTTGTGGCTACTAAGTAAGCTGTGTGTAACTGCTTGCTTACATTCTCTAACATCTTAGCTTTATTTGAGGTAGTGCCTAATGCCTTAGACATTGCTTCTTGAGTGTCCTTGAGTAGATTTGGATTCTCTTCTGTAAACTTCTTAAACCAGGTCTTCTCTAAGTATACATCTATAGGAGACATCTTTACATTATCCCCTGTGAAGAAGTAGAAATAAAAGTTATTAAAAGGCTGGCAGAGCTTCGCATCACTCTCGCCAGGCTTATATCTGAATTGCTCATATGTTAATATTTCCCTGTTCTCTACACCTTCGGAATTACTTTGTGTCATTGGTCGTTCTATCATTGATATTAGTATACCACAATATTAAAGAGTGTTGCAATTATTTATTGAAGATGGGGTATAAAAATTTGCATTATCTTGTTATATGTGTATAATACCCAGCACTTTATGAGTATTAAATTAAGTAATCAACTGACGACCTAGCGGTGCATTTCTTATGCTTGCTCAGGTCGCTCAGAGAGCGACTTTTTTGATACAAAATAGAGTAAGTTCATTGACAATTGAATACAATATAAGAAGAGTGTCTGTGGGTGTGTTTACATACCAACAGACAATCGACAAAACAAAACAGGTCATGTGTCTTTATAGTTTTTTCTCATTTATTTGAGAGGAGTCTTTTCGTTTAAGACACATGATGTATTTACGATTCACAGTTTCATTACTGTGAATCACACCAATACATATCTATTGAGGAATATGATATGTATGGCAAAATAAATTGAATTCTAACAATTTAGTCCAATATATTTTATTTTAAATATTTTATATTAAGTCATAGTATTTATAACATTTTTACTTTGATGACTAAGCAAAATGAAACTAGTGGTTAACAGAGCTCCGCATGGATGCTCTGATAAGGGTGTATGGAGGATGCCTTGACTGAAAAAGGCGATGAAAGGCGTGGTCTGGCTGCGATAAGCTTTGGGTAGGTGCCAAACAACCTATGATCCAAAGATTTCTGAATGGGGGAACCCCACGAGGCAATACCTCGTGATCTTGCACTTGTTGCAAGAGGCGTACCTAGGGAAGTGAAACATCTCAGTACCTAGAGGAATAGAAACCAAATAGTATTCCGTGAGTAGCGGCGAGCGAAACCGGAGAAGCCCAAACCTATTATTTATAATGGGTGTTGTAGGGCATTATTGTCGCATTTATGTGAGAGGAGTTACAAAGTTAATTGATAGTAGAACTAGCTGGGAAGCTAGACCCTAGAGGGTAATAGTCCCGTATACGAAATTAATTGACCTCCTTTAATAGTGTTCCTGAGTAGCTCGAGACATGAATAGCTCGAGTGAATCCACCGGTACTAACCGGTAAGGCTAAATACTTTTTCAGATCGATAGTGAACAAGTACCGTGAGGGAAAGGTGAAAAGAACCCCGATAAGGGGAGTGAAATAGAACTGAAACCATACATCTACAAGGAGTCGGAGAGGTCTTGCACCTCGACGGCGTGCCTATTGAAGAATGAGCCAACGAGTTATTGTGATTTCTTGTCTAAGCGGTTGTCCCGCGGAGGCATAGCGAAAGCGAGTATTAATAGTGCGCAGTCAGTTTTTACTGAAGAAGATATTACAATAGACCCGAAACCAAGTGAGCTTACCATGAGCAGGGTGAACCTTTGTGAGAACAAAGGGGAGGCCCGAACCGTCGCGCCGTGCAACACGCTCGGATGACTTGTGGTAAGGGGTGAAAAGCCAATCGAACTTGGTAATAGCTGGTTCTCTCCGAAACAGCTTTAGGGTTGGCGTCGCGTGTTCCCATTGGGGGTAGAGCACTGGATGAAAAGAATAGGAAGAAATTTCGTCTTTTCTATCAAACTCCGAATACCAATGATTAAAAGCGCGGCAGTTAGAGTCAGGGGGCGAAGCTCCTGTGCTCGAAAGGGAAACAGCCCAGATCGCAGTTTAAGGTCCCTAAATTTATACTAAGTGCACTTAAGGAGGTGAAGTTTCATTGACAGTGAGGAGGTTGGCTTAGAAGCAGCCACCCTTTAAAGATAGCGTAACAGCTCACTCACTCAGAGACTTTGCGCCGCAGATTATCGGGGCTAAGTATAATACCGAAAACGCGGGCTTGAGTACATCA
>CAZGTE010000016.1:0-1837 GCA_964528515.1 uncultured Candidatus Saccharibacteria bacterium | reverse complement strand
TGATGTGCTTGAGCGGTAGGAGAGCGTTCTGTTGGCGATGAAGCTGAAGGGGTAACCCACAGTGGAGCATACAGAAGTGAAAATGTTGGCACGAGTAACCGCAAGACTGGTGAGAGTCCAGTCCGCCGAAATACCGAGGTTTCCGCAGCAATGAAGTTCATCTGCGGGTTAGTCGGGCCTAAGCCAATGGCGAAAGCTGGAGGCGATGGACATATGGTTAATATTCCATAACTTCTACATATTGCGATGGAGAGACGGGGGAAACATCTATAAGCACATTAATGGATTTGTGTTTTTGGTCTTAAGCTCTGTAACTTAGGTAAATCCGGGTTACATTAAAGAGCGTAGATTGAATAAATTTTGCAGCTTCGGCTAAAAGAGATTTATAGTAAGAGCCCTCCAAGAAAAACTTCTAAGCATAAGTATGTAGGAACCGTACCGCAAACCAACACAGGTGGTAGAGTCGAGAAGACTAAGGCGAACGGGTGAGTCTTCCTCAAGGAACTCGGCAAAACAGCGACCGTAACTTAGGGATAAGGTCCGCCCATACTTGTATGGGCCGCAGCGAAAGAATCCTGACAACTGTTTATCAAAAACACAGCTCCGTGCGAACTCGTAAGAGGATGTATACGGGGTGACGCCTGACCAATGCCGGAAGGTTAAACATGGATGGTGTAATGACTTTTAGTTGTTATGCTGGGCTATGTAAGCCCCGGTGAATGTCGGCCGTAACTATAACGGTCCTAAGGTTCTGGAGTTCAAATAATTGGACTTCAGAAGGACTAGGACTGTTATAGAACAAAAGATAAATAGAATAACGCAAAACAGCTGCCTCGTTATACAGTAATGTATGATAGGTCCTAAAATAAACACAACTATATGCAAAAAAATTCGTAGTATATGTACAACTATGGTACACTTATTCCATAGATATATTATGAACAATTTGCAGGAAAGACTAAGAATAGAAGGGTGGATAGTCGGTTTTACCGATGGTGAAGGATGTTTTTCAGTAAGCATCTTTCGCAATAAGACAACTAAATTTGGTTGGCAAGTATTCCCAGAGTTTGTAATAACTCAAGGAGCTAGTAGCCTTAAATCACTTCAAATTTTTGAAGATTATTTTAGTTGCGGTAAAATTTACAAAAATAAACGATACGATAATCATCATGAACATCTGTATCGATATTGTGTGAGATCAATTGGTGATCTACATAATATAATTATTCCATTTTTCAAGAAAAACAAACTCTATACATCAAAACAAAAAGATTTTAAGATTTTTGTAGAGATAATAGAGTTGATGCATAAGAAGGTTCATCTATCTGAGAAGGGTTTGCATAAAATTGCAAAAAAGATAGAGAAAATGAACAGAAAGAAAGCATCAAAATTCTTAGAATCCTCAGAGGCCATATGTAGTGCATCCTAGCTTTAATGGGAAGATAATTTTATCTCCCAGATTAAATTATGGATGAAGACATGGTCCAACCGTAATAAAGGAAACGGAGAGCGTAATTCCTTGTCTGGTAATTTCAGACGTGCACGAATGGCGTAATGATTGGGATACTGTCTCGAGGAAGAGCCCGGTGAAAATACAATGGCGGTAAAGATGCCGCCTACCTGCAGCTAGACGAAAAGACCCCGGCAGCTTTACTACAGCTTGATATTGGTGTTGTGTTTGCAATGCGTAGAATAGATGGGAGACTTTGAAGCAATCCTTTTGGGGATTGTGGAGTCGTCAGTGAAATACCATTCTTTGCATTTGCTTCACCTAACCTGTAAGGAAAAACCTTATGGAGACAGTATCTGGTGGGTAGTTTTAGTGGGGCGCTATCCT
>CAZGTE010000015.1:0-9812 GCA_964528515.1 uncultured Candidatus Saccharibacteria bacterium | reverse complement strand
AGTGCTGGCAATAAGCTGTGCAATACATCTTCAGCTCCCTTCTGGCTAGCTCTAGTTAGTCTATCATTGTCACTCTGCTTGCTATTAGCAATATCAGCCTTGAGGCGTTGCCATCCGTCAAGGTTCTCCTTCGCCTTCTGTTCTGCTTCTTTAAGCTTTTTCTTTAATTTTTTAATCTTTGAAGCTTCATTATCATTACCAAAAGAGCTTTTGCTCTCATCTTGCTCAGGCTCGAAAATTACATCATCTATTTGCTCATTCTCATTATTTATTTTCTCTTCTTTATTCATTGTCATAGTCTATCACTTGATTAAAATATTTCCACTTTTATAATTATGTAAGACTAGTACCATCACGAGTAACATATTGATGCATTATTGATGCAAGTAATGTCTGATAAGGCATTCCTTGCTCATTTGCTTTAGCTTTAAATCTTGCTAAGGCAAATCTATTTACACGGAAGTTCACTGTTGCATTTTTAGCAAGTGTATTATGTGTCGCGCTTTTAAGTCTTTTAAGCAGAGCTTCGCTCTGCTTATTAGGATCATCTTGATAAGCACCTCCTTTAATAGCAGATTCTATCTCTACTTCATATTTATCTAACTCTGCTTTCTTAAATGTATTATTCATAATAATTAATTTATATATTAGTAATGTATATTTCTGTTGCCCTCCTACTCGGGTATATTGTCTTGAGGAATATATATCCCCTATCATCATCTATAATAAAAGGAGTTACATATGCATAATCTTCAATATTTACGATTAATATATATTGATGTGTATATTTGTCCTGATTGTGATGTGGTCCAATATATAAAACCTTGCCATCCTCAATGGCTTGGAGTACATCATTAAATGAGATTTGTCGCCATTTCTTTAATAGGATATTCTTATCTTCATCCCATTTAATATACTCTACATCCATACAAATATATTACCATTTGACAATACATTGTCAATACAATATTATTTATAGAATTAGTGTCCTTGCGTTAATTGTTTCAACATCTAAAATTCTGGTATTAAATCTATAGACCCACGCACATTTAAAATTTGTTCTCCCACTTGCCCTGACAGCTCTTGCACTTGATCTAATGTATTAATTCCTTGTTGAAACACAGGCTGTAAGAAGGTGAAGTAAACCCATATTGGTACCCCTACCATAATCACCAAGAGTACCAGTCTGAATAATCCATAGACCACGGCACGCCTCCTCATTCTCTTTATTAATTTATTATTCTCTTTTACTAAAGCGTATGTACGCTGTAATAATTCTTCTTGGTCTATATCCATATGAATAATTATAACATATCAGATAAGATATTAAGAGATGGGGGGTGAGAAAAAGCCTTGTAAGTAACTACAAATTCCCTCGCAACTTCTCTGCCTTTAGTATTTTGCGTATTGCCAATTTATAGGCTGCTGAGCGCATGCTTTGTCCTTGTATAGTGGACTGCTCTGTCTGTAGATTCTTGAGTGCTGAGATCATTATATTCTCTAGCTTTTCATTAACTACGCTCTCTGTCCAGTATTCATTACTTGAATTTTGCACCCACTCAAAATAACTAACTACCACACCTCCTGCATTTGCTAATATGTCAGGAATTATAGTTACTCCTGACTTCTCTAGGACTGTATCTGCCCCTTTTGTAATTGGAGCATTTGCTACTTCAAGAATTATTTTTGCCTTTATGTTATTAGCATTATCAATAGTTATAACATCGTTAATAGCAGAAGGGATAAGTACATCTACATCAAGCTCTAATAGCTCTTTATTTGTAATACTCTCTCCGCAAGAACAACCATCACACGATTGACTAGACTTCTTATAATTCCTTACTTGCTCTACATCCAGCCCGTCTTTATTGTATACACCACAATACTGATCACTCATAGCTACTATGCTGTAACCCCAGTCATTTAATATACTTGCAATATTTCCACCTGCATTTCCCATCCCTTGTATTGCTACAGTGGTCTCGCTGGGTACATGAGTACCTTGTCCACTTAGATATTCACGAAGGACATATGCTGCACCAAGTCCAGTAGCAAGTACTCTGCCATTAGATCCTCCAAGCTCAAGAGGTTTACCAGTAACAATTCCTGGTTGCCAACTTCCAGTAATTTTAGCATACTCATCTACAAACCATGCCATTGTTTGCCCATCGGTACCCATGTCTGGTGCAGGAATGTCTGTCATTACTCCGATGAAGCTACTCGCAGCACGCACAAAGCCTCGAGTTAGATTCTCTTTCTCCCCATCGCTAAGTTTAGTTGCATCTACCTCTATACCGCCTTTAGCCCCTCCAAAAGGAACACCTACAAGAGATGTCTTGAGAGCCATCAGAAATGATAAGGTCTTCACCTCCTCAAGATCTACATCAGGATGATAACGAAAGCCACCTTTAGTGGGGCCGAGAGCATTATTATATTGTACACGATAGGCATTGAATGTCTGAACTTCTCCATTATCCATACGCACCGGTACAGTAAATGAGAATGAGCGCTGTGGCCTATTTAGTAGCTTGTACTCATTATCACTTAAGTCCATCTCCTTTTTAATTTCCTCAAGTCTACCATCACAATCTATGCAGACATTCTTATCTTTTCCTTGATCTTTCATATATATTATATTTATTAATTATCTATTATAAATAATGTGCTCTCACTAAGAATCGAACTTAGATCTAGCCCTTAGGAGGGGCTTGTTTTATCCATTAAACTATGAGAGCAAGAAACCGCCAAATATTCTCGGCGGTTTAAATGCTAACATATCCTATAAACTATTACATCCCTAGCATATTGCGGATGCGAGCCTCATCAAAGCCTACCACCATCTCCTCTCCGATGAAGATTACTGGTACTCCCATCTGACCACTGCGTTCTACCATCTCCTTACCCTTCTCTGGGTCTGCCTGCACATCGTAATTAGTGTACTTAATGTCATTACCATCAAAGAATGTCTTCGCTAAGACACAAAAGTGACATGTTGGCGTACTATAGATTACTACCTCTTTTTGTTCATTATTCTCGCTCATATTTATTATATTAAATTATTAATTGCACTTATTATATCATACAATAATTCTAATTTCTCTTAATTAATTTATTCGTCCTCCACTCTTCTATCTTCTTATGGTGTCCTGAGAGTAGAACTTCTGGTACTTTATATTCTTTGCCTTTATACTTCAGTATCTCTGGTCGAGTGTACACCTCAGGACTTGCATTGCGCTCTTCCTCTATACTTTCACTCTTGCCGAGCACTCCATCAACATGCCTTGCAGATGCATCTATCACTATAGCTGCTGGCAATTCTCCACCAGTTAGGACAAATGACCCAATAGAAACATGCTTAGCATCTAATACCTTAGGGACTCTAGCATCTAATCCCTCATAATGAGCGCACAATAATACAATGTGCTTATTTCGTATCTTAGTCTTAACTCTCTTACCTTTGCAAATTTGCATATTCGCAAGCTCTTTTGCATAAGACTGAGTGAATTGCTCCCCACTTGGAGTAAAGAATATTACCTCCACATTCTGTTTGTTACCTATAGCCTTCTTAACTGCAGATAAATAACTCGGTGCCTCAAGTACCATACCCGGCCCGCCACCATATGGCTTGTCGTCTACACTCTTACTCTTATGTTTAGAATAGTCTCTTGGATTATAATAACTTATCTTAATCTTCTTATCCTTCTGAGCACGCCCCAGCATAGAGCCATCAAGATACGGCTTGATACTATCTGGGAATAGTGTGATGATGTGAAAGTGAAGCATTGTATTTATAATTTATAATTTTCCATCCCACATAAGTCTGGTTTAACTTCTGGATTATACATTTCTCTACCTTTATGTCCTCCATAATTAAATGCACGAGCAATACTAATAGCTCCTAATGCATCAAGTCTATCAGCATCTTGTACCACATCTAATTCTAACGATTTAAATTCTTGCTCATGATTACCACCTTTAAAAGATATATTCTCTACAATCTTTACAACGTGTTCTATAGACTCTTCGTTAATACCTAAAGACACTAGAAAATCTTTTGTCTTCTTTGGGCCCATTGTCTCATCTCCATTATTAAATTTTGAATCTGCAATGTCATGTAACAGTGCTCCTAGGTTAACTATAAGCATGTCATCAACATGTTCTTGTAGTCCAATATTTTGTGACAATTTCCAAACTCTCTCAATATGCCACCAATCATGACCGCCTTCTGCACCAGAGAGTTCTCGCTTTACAAAAGCCACTGTTTTCTTGATTATAATATCTGCATCTTCCATGTCACCAGCTTACTCCAAAAACAACTCCCTGTCACTATCCAGCTCTAACTTGGACTTCCTCATCCTTACAATATTCTTCACATACCCTTTCGCAAACTTCATATAGTCTTGCTTATCCTTAAAATCCTCTAGGATAATACCCTTCTCACAAATTGCGTGAAAAGCGTCTTTCTCCTTCTCCCCAACCTCATCACCACCATATTCCCACCAACTACTCCTATAAAACAACCAAGTCCGACTTGGTTGTTTTGATGCAGTCTGTTCATGCACGAGATTATTTAAATTAATATATGCACTTAGTCCTTTTAAATATTCATCAGTTCCAACATGCTTTGATTTAAAACCTCCACTAAAAAGTGGTCCTGTTCTATCATTCTTTTGGTTAAAATATTTAGTATAACCAGTACCAATCTTTTGCATAAATTTAGAAACCCCATGTTCGCCAATTTGACGCAGTAGTAAATGGTAATGATTCTTTTTTAGACAATAGGCAATAATCTCTACAAGCTTTTCATTATCGTTTCGTTGATTAAGATTCTTAGGATATTTATATTGATCAATACCTCCACAAGATTCTTCATTATTAAATAAATCTAGCATTTGTAGAAATTGAAAAAAATCTTGCTTATCTTCAAAAGTAATTCTTTTATCTACACCTCTATTGTAAATATGATAGATCTCACCATCTGATAATTCTTCTTTTCTATAACCCATCGAGATATATTATATCATACATGATTATGATTAAAAACAACTAAGTCGGACTTGGTTGTTTTGATCTATATTATATTGTAAAAGACTCTTGCAGGTGTATTGTTGCAAGAGTCTTTTATTTTATTATCCCTAAAACGAAAAACTATATCTTCAGGTCTCCAAGAGCATCATCTATTGCATTTGCTGCTGCTGACTCTGGCATCTTCTCCTCTGGTGTCTCTACGGATTCTACCTGCTCACTCTGTGATACAGGCTCATCATTTCTTGGGACTGGTCCTCGCCCACCTTCTGGCTCCTCTATCTTAAGGTTTACTCTTGCATCTGTCTTCATCCCCACTACCCTTAGTAGAGTTCGGATAGACTTAGCAGTATTACCTGCCTTACCTATAATCTTGCCCATATCGTCTGGGTGTACTGTAAGAAGGAGTAGTACTCCCATCTCGTCTACAGTCCTATTTATAACTACGGACTCTGGATTGTCTACCAGTCCCTTAACTACGTATTCTAAAAATGCTTGATCTTGTTCCATACTGTATTATTTACTTTACTGATAATTATTAAAGACCACATCTCTGTGGTCTACTTATTGTTGCATATTGTAAGAGATTTGCAAATTATTTATTCACTCTTCTCTTCCTCCTTTTTTTCTTCTGTAGTATCCTCTGTCTTCTCCTTAGTAGTCTCTACTGTCTCAGTTGGAGTATCTTCTTTAGTCTCCTTTTTAACTTCTTCTTCTACCTCTTTAATTACGGGACTCTTCTGTGGTAATACATTTATTGTCTTGCCTTTAATAATACCTTCTTTTACTAGCATATTGTGCACTCTTCCACTAGCCTGAGCTCCTACAGAAATCCAATACTTAATGCGCTCTGCATTTAATTGTATCTCTTTAGTCTTAGGATTTACAGTACCAACCTTCTCGACAAATTTATTACTCTTAGGGCCAGCAGAACTCTCTGCAACAAGCACACGAAAGTGTGGGTCATTGCGGCGGCCTATGCGTTGTAATCTTATCTTTAACATTATGGCGCAGAGTGTAACAGAATATACAATGTGATGCAACCCAAGCAATATAAATAAATATATGCTATGCTCACTCTCATAATGACTAATCAACTAATCAGGGAGGATTATAGAGATAAGATGACTGTAGCAATAGATCCTAGTACAGCTAAGGATTTTGATGATGCTATCTCTTTTTGCATGCTTGATAATGGAAATTATGAAGTTGGTATACATATTGCAGATGTCTCTCACTTCGTCAAGCCTGGTAGTGATATAGATAAAGACGCGAGGAAGAAGACAACGAGCACATATCTTGTCGGTAAGGTACTACATATGCTACCTAAATCACTATCTGAGAATGAGTGTAGTTTGCGCGAGGGAGAGGACAAGCTCACCTTCTCTGCGGTATTTGAGCTTGATAATAATGCACAAGTAGTT
Source organism: uncultured Candidatus Saccharibacteria bacterium (assembly GCA_964528515.1). Lineage (GTDB taxonomy): Bacteria > Patescibacteriota > Minisyncoccia > Phycocordibacterales > UBA2100 > S139-169. The sequence goes on along the minus strand of CAZGTE010000015.1, from coordinate 3,363 downwards.
AAACGGCACTTCACTAAATCAACAATAAGAGTAGACTATGGATTATCTTATGAGGAGGCACAGGCAATAATAGATAGTACAACTAAGAATAATTATCCTGACAATCTACAAAACTCTTTAGGATCTCTTATGAATCTGTCTTTAAAGATTCGTGCTGAAAGAGAAGAAAGTGGCGCAATAGGATTCAATACAACTGAGGTAGAATTTAAATTTGATGATAATGACAAGGTTATTGATGCTAGTGTAAAAAAGTATCTACCTACTATGGGAATGATTGAGGACTTCATGCTACTTGCTAATAAAGAGGTGGCAAGTTATATAAATAAAAAAACTCTAGGTAAGAGTGGCGCTATAGGGATCTACCGTGTACACGACACTCCAGATAGAGAGAAGCTTGCAGATCTTAATGTATTCCTCAGAGCAATCAATAAGCCGCTAAAAATTAATAAAGACGGAACGATAAGTCCTCACTCTATAAATAAGGTATTACAGTCTGTAAAGGGTACTGAGTATGAAAAAGTGGTCAATGTTGCAATCCTCCGATCTATGTCTAAGGCAATATATACCCATCGCAATATTGGGCACTTCTCTCTAGGATTTAAGAATTATACACACTTCACCTCACCTATACGGCGCTACCCAGATATAATAGTACATAGAATTTTAGCATCATTACTTAGTGGGCAGAGCCTAGGCAAGCATGAGATAGAGGCCTACCAGAAATTGGCACAAACAAGTACCGAGAATGAAATAGAGGCAGTCAAGGCAGAGAGAGCATCTGTCAAAGAGGCTTTAGCAAGATTATTTGAAGACAGAATTGGAGAGACATTTACTGGAGAGATTACTGGAGTGACAGATTTTGGAATATTTATATCTGAGCTGCGGACTCGAGCTGAGGGTCTTGTGCATGTAACTAAACTACCTGGCAATGACTTCTACGAGCTGGACGCTAAGCACTTCCAGCTTGTAGGCAAGAGGACTAAGAACAAATATCAAATCGGACAGAAGCTGCAGATCAAACTCCGCAAGGCAGACGCAGAGACAAAACAGATTGACTGGACTATCATCGGATAATGTTATTTAGCATATTGCTCAGCTTCCGTGAGTCTAACAGACAAGAGCTTCGAGGCTCCGTCATTACCCATCGTTACTCCATATAGTATATCTGCTGCTGCCATTGTGGCTCTATTGTGAGTAATTAGTATGACCTGACTACGCTTACTAAGACTCTTAACTACCCTTGCATATCTCTGACTATTAGCCTCATCTAGTGCGGCATCTGTCTCATCTAATATTATAAATGGCGGTGGATTAACTTGACTCATCGCAAATATAAGTGCAATAGATGTAAGAGCTCTCTCTCCACCACTGAGCGTCTCTAATGTTGTAATTTTCTTTCTTGGTAGTGTCACCTCTATATCCACATTATCATCTTGTAATTTAAGAATAGCATTACCTCCATCAAATAGCGTAGTGAAGAAATTATTAAATTCTCTATTTATAAGCTCAAGACCATTATTAAATTTAATTTGCATATGTGTATCCAATCCTCTTATGAGCTCCTGTAATTTATCTACTGCATCACTCAGATCTAGACTCTCTTGACTCAAATAATCATAGTGCTTCTTAGCCTCATTAAATTCTTCAATTACTCCTGTATCAAGAGAGTTATACTGCTCTAATCTAATCTTAAGTCTCTCTATATCTCTAGATTCTGGAATGTTAGATTTACTAATTACATCACAATTATTAAAGTCTAACTCTTCTTTTAATAAAATTTGTACCTCTCCTATGTTGCTCTCTAATAACTCTTTGCGATTGATAGTATCTGCATCACGGCGATTAAGGTCTGCTAATGTTGCTATTATATTATTGTACTCTGCTGTTGCCTTATATAAGTCTCTCTCATTTTCAGTAGTCTTTTGTTGTTCTTGATTTTGTATTATTTGTTTTTGCTGCAGATTCTCCTCTTGTGTCTTTATTGCCCTTTCTTGACCCGTCACTTGCTCCCTTAACTCTTGTTCAGTTATTAGTAATAATTTCTTCTCTTTTTCTAATTCACCATCTTCTGTACTCTCCTCTTGCTCTATTGATAATTTATTGTTAATGAAGGACTCTGCAATATCTCTTGCTCTGCTAATATTCTCTGACTCAAGCTCCTCTACAATACTTTCTACGATACTCCTTACCTCCTCTATGGCTATCGTGCTTGGTAGTGCCTCAGTCTTCTGCTCTACAATCTGCAACATCTCTATTTGCCCTCTTATCTTGCCCAACTCTATTCGTAGCTCTGCCTGCACACTCCTCATAGAAATTAATTTCTGCTTTTGTCTGTCTACCTCCTGAGAGTCAAGGTTATTATCTTTCTCTGGCTCATTATCTATAGCCTTGCGTACTTGAGCTATCTTACTCTCAATATTTTCTAATCTAACGGTCGGCTCTTGCAAGGAGTCTCTTATTGTCTTCTCCTTGGAATATATGTCCTCCCTCTGATAAGTGAAGTATTGTACTGCAAGACTCCTTAGGTCATCTCTTACCTGCTTACCCTGCTCCACCTTTGCCATTTGTCTACTTAAGAATTTTAAATGTGGTAGTAGCTCCCTGCACCTACTATCAACCTTCTCTAGATTTATTCTAGTGGCCTCCAGATTACGCTTTGCCTCCACTTTCTTAAGTTGATAGGATTTAAGTCCGAGCGCGTCCTCTAGCATTTCCCTCCTGTCATTTGGACTTGCACCTAACACTCTGTCTGCCTCTCCTTGTGAGATTATATGATGCCCTGAGCTGCCAACATTTGCCCCTGCTAGTAAGTCTTGAATATCTTTTAACCTTACCTTTGTTCCATTAATCTGATACTCATTGATACCATCTCTTAAGACTGAGCGCTCTATTATCACTTCATTGAAGTCTATATTTAGCTTGTTATTTGAGTTATCTAATACCACCTTCACTCCTGCCCTAGATCCTCTTGGTAATGTATGTGAGCCTCCCCATATTAAGTCCGCACTCTTTTTAATGCGCATAGACTTACTGCCCTGCTCTCCAAGTACGAAGCGGAATGCCTCTGCAGCATTACTCTTGCCAGAGCCATTAGGTCCGACTATTGCAGTAATAGGACTTTCAAATATCAGAGTGTCCTTCTTAGCGAATGACTTGAAGCCATTTAATTGTATACTCTTTAACATCAGAATATTATACCATGGCATAATACATAGAAATGTTGTAATATGTGTACCACCTAGCTTAGGTATATTGGCTCCATCGTCTAACGGTTAGGACACTGGATTTTCATTCCAGCAATCGGGGTTCGATTCCCCGTGGAGTCACAAATTGAATTTATGACAGTATAGCAACCTTTACTCG
>CAZGTE010000014.1:0-10416 GCA_964528515.1 uncultured Candidatus Saccharibacteria bacterium | reverse complement strand
GTATGCAAATCACAAGAAGGGCATTATAGAAGATGCTCCAGATTATGTGTAGGACACTATTAAGTTATTAATAATTTAGTATTATTTATCGCAGATAAATTTATTATTTGAATTATTTTTTATGCAAAGATACTGTCTTTTAAGTAAGAAGAAGAATAGTCCGATTGTAAAAATAAATACAGCAAGTAAAAAGTAAAAGAATATTACATTTGCGAAGAATATTTGGAAGAAGAATAATCCCAAAGCAACAAAGGCAACGAATGGGCAAATAAGACCCCATTGTGATATGTGGAAGTTATTTTTAAGGTATCCATTCCAGTAATCCTTAAGCATAGCAAGACCAAATGCAAAGTACCACACCTGGAAGGCAAATAACCCAAATAGTATAAGTTTTGCAATAGTAAAGAATATTGGTTCTTGATAGAGGTTGCTAAGATAGTACCCAAGACGAAATGTAGAAATGCCAAATAATGTTATTATGGGTATAACTATTAAGTATGTTGGTACAAAAGTATTTTCAAGTACAGAATCACGATGTAAGTGTTTTTTGAATATTGAGAATATTTTAACTAAGAATAAAAATAATGCCATAGACCCAGATATTACTGCTAAGAATGCTGCCGTTGCTGCGATATCGTTATTATAGGTAATTGTTGCAGTATTTTTTGCAAGTGCTGCAAAACCTGTTCCAGTAACTGTAACCATAGCAAGTGCAAATGGTTGCAAAAGCCAGCCGAAGTGTATCTTATCCACATCGAAGCTTTTATTAAAAGCTGTTTTTAAAAGTAAGATGGCAGTAATTACAGCCCAAAGCCATAATAATACATAACCAGCAAATGCAGGCGCCATAATAGCTTGGAAGTTATCTGAAAGTGCAGGAATAAAATATCGGAATACAGCAATAACTACATTAAAACTCATTGCAAGCGATAATATTGGTGCCATAAGAGACGAGTTGATAAGTGGATTGGATGACACATCTTTAAATGCGGGTGTCTTTCTCCACTTGAAGTAATTCATAAAGAATTTCACAGATAGCAATATATGAATTATTGATAAGAACACCATGACAACTTCTAAAAATATAACAACAGGTGTCTGAGGTATTTGTGCAAATGTTGCAAGACCATAGCCTTGGAAGAAGCCTCCATATTGGATAAATATAAATCCAGACACAGCAATTCCTCCAGCACCAAGAGCTGATAAAAATAGTAATGGGTTAAAGTTTTCTATTGTTTTAAACATATTTTATTTATTTATTTTGATAATTCTTTAATAAGTCTATGAAATTCTTGCTTGTCATTGTTGCAAATTTTGTCTATTTGTCTTAATATATTTTCCTCAACAAAGTCTGTCATTATTGAGGATATTCCAGAGCGACTCGCCTTGAACTGAATCAAGATATCTGTGCAAGTTCGTCCACTATTAAGCATACTCTTAATACCTTCTAGTTGCCCAATGACATTATTTATCTTTTGCTCTGTTGTTCTTGTACTCATAATTGATAATATCTTAACACCCCCATAGGGTGTCTGTCAAGTATGTAAAATAGTGGCATATTCAACTGAAATCTGCTAAAGTATGCACCATGGCGACCATCGTATAACGGTTATTACTCCGGCTTGTGGTGCCGGAAATCCGGGTTCGATTCCCGGTGGCCGCCCAGAATTATGTATAGAACAGATTATCCTAAAGAGGTTAAGAACAATGTATTTTTAATCTGGAAGAAGCTTGGCGATACACCTCTGCAAGCTCTTGAGTACTTGCGAGAGAGGCGGGGATTGGATAGTGATATAAAGATGACATATGCCGGCAGGCTTGACCCCTTGGCTGAGGGTGAGCTGCTTATTCTTACTGGTGAAGAGTGTAAGAAGAAAGATGAGTATCTAGGACTTGATAAAGAATATGAAGTAGAAATTTTACTTGGTGTAAGTACAGATACTGGAGATGTAATGGGTCTTGTAGATGGTCAAACATCAACACCGAAGCAAGGCTTCGGTGTTGATGAGATTAAAGGAATTTTACAAAAATTTGTAGGGAAGATTAGCTGGGCGTACCCAATATTTTCAAGCAAAACAGTAAGGGCCCGTACAAGAGATGGTCAAGCAAAGCCATTATTCCTGTGGTCACTTGAGGGTAGGATTGATGAGATAGACATACCAATAAGAGAGAGTAAGATATATGAGTTAGAATTACTTGGTGGCAGAACCACCAAGTTGAGTATTAGTAAATTGCGAGAGGTTGTCCACACTAAAATTAATAGTATTACAAAAGTACAAGAGAATATTGTATGTGGTAAAGACACAAAAAAGCTTGGACAAAACTTCCGCAGAGAAGAGGTGCTACAAAGCTGGGCAATCTTTTTTAACTTATGGCAGGAGAGCCTCTCCTGCCATAAGTTTGATGTTGTTAAGGTTCGCTGTAAATGCTCATCTGGTACATATATGCGCACTCTAGCGCAGAAGGTCGGTGAGGAGTTAAATATACCAGCTCTGGCACTCTCTATTGTCCGTACGAGAATTATGCTAGAATAAAAAGATGGTAAAGGTGATAAGGTGCGCACATAAATGGAAATATTGTGACAAGTGTCATGATTGGGGCTGCGCAACTGTGAGTTGTCCTAATCAATTGCGCGTGGAGACTAGTGGAGGATTATTAAATTTATCAAGTTATAAATGCGCAACATGCCTGTCTAAAAAATGTTCATCATGTAAGAATAAGTGGAATGTCTGTAATAAGTGTGGAGATGGTGGCTGTAGTACAGTGTCGTGCAATAAGAATAGGTGGATTGAAGGAAGCTTCTTCAACTCTGGTGGATGCAAGACATGCAAATCTGGTAAATGCTCTTGTGGCAATTGGACATGGATGAAACATCAGGGCAATGGAGCAGGGTGTACTAATAAGAGCTGTGGTAAATATAATAAAAACTAGTATGTAGTAATAAATTTTTATTGACTTACGCTTTTTATATTGTATAATATCTAGTATCGCCCCAAGAGGGTGTTTTTTAAAAGAAGGTAGAAATTACTGATTAATTATATAAATTATGGGATTAATAAAATATTTAAAAGAGACACATGCGGAGCTCAAATTCGTTAAATGGCCAACACAGAGGCAGACACTGGTCTATACAATTTTAGTTATATTCATATCATTATTAACAGCTGTATATCTTGGAGTATTTGACTTCATATTCTCTACTGGAATTAATAAGCTTATATAATATGACAGACGTTAAACAACAGAGCGACGGTAAGCGCCACTGGTATACACTGCAGACATACTCAGGATATGAGGATGCAGTAACTCGTAATCTAATGCAAAGGAGAGACTCTATGAATATGCAGAACTTTATATTCGATGTAGTTGTCCCAACAGAGAAGAAGATTGTAGTCAAGGGAGGTAAGAGAGTAGAGATAAGAGAGAAGGTATTCCCAGGATATGTGCTTGTAGATATGATAGTTACAGATGAGTCTTGGTATGTAGCTCGTAATACTCCTAGAGTTACAGGATTCGTAGGCTCTGGAACTTATCCAGTACCACTTACAGAGCCAGAGGTTAAAGAGCTATTCGCGCGTATGGAGGCTGACACTGCCAAGCACGCTATAGACTTGTCCATAGGAGACATTGTTATCATTACTGATGGTCCATTTAAGGATCTTGAGGGCAAGGTAGGTGGCATAGATGAGGAGCGCGGAAAGGTTAAGGTTATGGTGCCTATGTTTGGTCGTGATACACCAGTAGAGTTAGACTTCGTACAAGTTACACTAATTTAGTGGACATTTGACGAAATTACAGTAGTATACAACAATAATTAAATATATAGTATGGCAAAGAAAGTAGATAGAACATTAAAGTTACAAATAGAAGCAGGTAAGGCAACACCGGCACCTCCGGTTGGTCCAGCACTTGGGCAAGCCGGTATTAATATTGGAGACTTCGTAAACCGATTTAATGACGGGACTAAGGAGATGATGGGTAATATAATCCCAACAATAATAAGCGTATATGATGACAAAAGCTTCGACATAGAGTTTAAGACTCCACCAGCATCACAATTAATAATGAAGAAGCTCGGGATTAAGCAAGGATCAAGTAAGAATCTAGCTAAAAAGGTTGGTAAGATATCACAAGCTCAACTTGAAGAAATTGCAACAGAAAAATTAGTAGATATAACAGCAAAAGACGCTAAGCAAGGAGCAAAGATTATAGCAGGTACATGCCGCTCAATGGGAGTGGAGGTAATAGACTAAGAGTGTGTTACTATATGGGTATTATGGATAACATAGATAAACTTAAACACCCGAATATAGTAATCAATAGTAATGGATTAAAGAATGCAAAAGTAATTGCATTAAATACAGGCTCTGTCATAACTGCTGAGGCTACAGCAATGTTACAAGCCCTGCACTCACGCTCTGTAGGAGGGTTAATGAGCCACCTAACTAGTTTAATTAAGAGCGGTTCAGACAAGTTTATGTCTAGCTTTTATGTAGGCTATGGTCACAAGTCAATTGGTGATTGTGCCAATACCGTATTGTTTATTGAGGGTGTCTCTATGCTCAATGCTAAAGCAATACAAGACTGGAAGATGTATTCTGGGCAAGAGGCATCTACAAGATATATAGACTTTAAAGAGCAAATATTTATAAACCCTCTTGAGTCTAAGGAAGGTGAGCAGATCTTAGAGAAGTGGAGGAGCTTCTACATAGAGTCAATGCCCATGGTAGTGGCAAGTCTTACAGAACGATACCCTATAAAAGACGGTGAAAAAGAGGTAATATACACAAAGGCAATAAATGCAAGAGCCTTTGATATTTTAAGAGGTTTCTTACCTGCTGGCGCATCTACTAATCTAGCATGGTCTACTAACCTTAGGCAGGCTGCAGATAAGCTTGCATTACTCAGTCATCATCCACTAGCTGAGACCAGAAACACTGCTGATGCTATGTTGGCAGTATTAGGAGAGGCACATCCAAATTCTTTTGGACACAATAAGTACGAAGACACTGAGACATATAACAAAGACTCATCAAGTAGTTATTATTATCATACTGTAGATTGTCCTGATTTTAATCTTACGCGTAACTCAATAGATACTGAGCAAATAAAAGAGTATGAAGCAATATTAAGCACTAGACCCAATGCATATACAGAGTTGCCACAACACATTGCAGAGCTTGGAGGTATACAGTTTGAGTTCACATTAGACTTTGGTTCGTTCCGTGACATACAGCGACACAGAGCAGTAACACAGCGTATGCCACTACTTACCACTGAGTTAGGATTTGAGAATTGGTATTTAAGTGAATTGCCAGAGGATGTAAGAAGTAAGGCAGAGGTATTGCTAACGGAGCAAGAGCAGTCTATAAAGACCCTAAATACAACAAAAGAGATAGCACAGTATTACACAGCAATGGGTTATAAATGTGCCAATAGACTTACTGGAGACTTAAAGGCTCTTGTGTATTTAATAGAGCTGCGTAATACAAGGTTTGTACACCCGACTCTGCGTAAGAGGGCTATACAAATGGCTGAGGTGTTAGAATCAGAGTTTGGCAAGTATGGATTAAAGATTTACTTAGATAATGAGCCAGATATGTTTGATATTAAGAGGGGTGAACAAGATATAGTAGCTAAAGATTAATTATGGTTTTAACAGACTCAGAAATTTTAAAAGAGATAGAAAGTGGTAATATCAAGATAGAGCCATTTCATAGAGAGAGTCTAGGGAGTAATTCTTATGATGTGTGTATAAGTAAACATCTTGCAGTATATGATAGTGCAGAGCTTGATGCTAAGAAGCATAATACAATAAATCATTTTGAGATACCTGAAGAAGGTTTCGTAATGCAGCCTGGAGAGCTATATTTAGGCTCTACAGTCGAGTATACAGAGACACACAGTCATTTGCCGATACTAGACGGTAAGAGCAGTGTCGGTAGGCTTGGTATAGATATACATGCTACTGCAGGTATAGGTGATATAGGCTTTAAGGGATTTTGGACTCTGGAGCTATCTGTATCAAAGCCAGTGAGAGTGTACGCTGGAATGCCAATAGGTCAGATTATCTACTATGTGGTCAAGGGTGATGTAATAAACCCGTATAATAAAAAGAGAGATGCCAAGTACTCACAGCAAGAGCACCTGCCAGTAGAGTCAATGATGTGGAAGAATAAGTTTTAATAAATATAATATATAAATATTATGGAATTTAATGAATATCAAAGAGAGACTACTAAGTTAAGATTTCATAATGAGAAAGGTAAGATAGAAAGCTTAACTGTGTGGGCGTTAGGTGTAGCAGGAGAAGGTGGAGAGGTTGCAGATATTATTAAGAAAATTCTTAGAGGTGATTTCACTCTTGAGGAGAAAACAGAAGACTTGAAAAAAGAGATAGGAGATGTGTTGTGGTATCTATCGCAGATAGCTCATGAGTTAGATGTGGACTTTGCAGATGTTGCTCAAATGAATTTAGACAAACTCAATTCTCGTGCAAGACGTGGTACAAGTAGAGGTGATGGAGACAATAGGTAATAGAATATAATTATGAACAAAAAAAGAAAGGGAACATTTATAGTATTAGACGGCGGAGAGGGTGCTGGTAAGACAACTGTCGCTAAGGCTGTGGTAGAGCAATTAGGGTGGAATGCCATATATACGCGTGAGCCAGGAGGCTCACAATATGCAGAGAAGATCAGAGAACTAATACTCTCTGATGAGGCTAAGCACTCTGACGCGGAGACGCAATTCGCCCTATTCTGGGCAGCGCGCCGTGACCATCTTAAACACACTGTAATTCCAGCATTAAATGACGGCAAGATAGTAATTACAGACAGATTCGACTCATCATCATATGCATATCAGGTAGTAGCGCAGGGTCATAGTCAGCTAGAGAAGCTGTTCTGGGAGACTAGAGAGGTATTCTTAGGAGAGTATGCGCCAGATATGTATATACTACTTGACATAGACCCACAAGAGGGACTATCCCGCGCAAGAGGGCGTGGAGAAGAGACCTTGAATCATTTTGATAAGCGTAAAATTGACTTCCACCTACAAGTTAATAAGGGGCTCAGAGAGTTCATCTTACAGGCAGTTGATGGAGATATTGTAGATGCTAGTCAGGTAGTAGAGAAGGTAATAAGTGATACTGTAAGTCTTATCAATAAGGCAGTGGATAAGTAATCACGACTAAAGGACTCTAAGAGCAAACGCAATAACAGTAGTGATGAAAAATAAAAAAGTACAAACAAGTCATGGTGATCTGACAACTCCATTCTATATGCCGGACGCTACGCGCTCTGGTATTAGAGGATTGCCAATGGAGCATATATCACAAGTCGGTATACAAGCTCTCTGTATGAATACTTATCACCTAATGCTGCGTCCAGGTGTAGAGACTATTAAAAAGGCAGGTGGTTTACATGCCTTCAGTGGTTGGAGCGGGCCAATCCTTACAGACTCTGGAGGGTATCAAGTATTCTCCCTAATACATAAGAATCCAAAATTAGGCAAGGTTACAGAAGAGGGTGCGAAGTTTAGAGATGTATACTCTGGAGACTGGAAGATGCTCACTCCAGAGCTCTCAATACAAATACAATGTGACCTAGGTGTAGACATGATGGTAATACTTGATGATGTGCGCCCAAATGATAGGAGTAAGGCAGAGCTTGATGATGCTGTAGATCGGACGATAAGATGGGCAAAGCGCGCCTGGGCAGAGTATAAAAAACAAGAAACTTATAGAGGTTGGACCTCTATAAGTAGGCCGAAGATATTTGCAGTAGTGCAAGGTGGGCCATATCTAGACTTAAGACAAAAGTGTATAGACGGACTAGAGAAAGTGGGAGAGTGGGACGGCTACGGCTTTGGTGGTTCGCATATAGGTGATGATGGTAAGATTATGACTGATTTAGTAGAGGGTGTAGCCAAGATGATACCAGATGATAAATTGAAATTTGCACTCGGAGTCGGTACGCCCTCAGACATTGAACAATTTGTAGAGTATGGCTGGGATATGTTTGACTGTACAATACCAACTAGAGACGGTAGGCACGGCAAGGTATTCTTATGGAATAATGGCAATGTAACCTCAGAGAATATAGGAATAGCTAAGAATATAGCAAGTAAAGATATAATAGAGATTGATTGTAAGTGTGGCTGCGCTGCCTATACTAGGGGCTACTTGAGGCATCTATTACAGGTTAATGACCCCGCAGCAGGCGCAGTAATTATGAGACATAACCTGTACATATATGCCAAGCTACTACAGCACTTAAGTGACTGACCTATAAAGCAGAGTTAGAGATATGAGTGATACCATCTTTAGTAAAAATGTTATTTTGAGATTTTTGTGTACGAGCATATTTAGTAAACCAATTATAAAGACTAGATACATCGTCTTTGCGTTTATTTGAGCCAAGTATTATGATGGCAATCGTAACCACTTCACCATCTATCTCTGCATTAAAAATAGAAAGCATTGTCTGCCCAGCAGCACGAGTATATCCAGTCTTACCACCTACAAAAGAAGTGTTATCAGAAAAGTGATTTAGATTATTAATATTATACTTATTACCACCGGCATATATTGTTTGAGATTTTAGTCTAGTAACATTTAATAGAAATTGTGAGTTATTATATAAATATCTTGCAAGTTTAAATAAGTCTCGCGCAGTAGATATATTTTGAGATGAGAGACCAGAGGCATCGGCAAGACTTGTGTTGTCCATACCTATTGCCTTAACTTGGCGTTCCATTTTTGCTAAGAAATTATATTGTCCATAATATCTTGCTACAGCATGAGCAACAGCATTATTAGACTCCATTAAGATAGGGTATACAGTATCTATTGACCTAACTCTTACTCCTTTATAGAATTGGCGGTAGTCACTTTGTCGTATTGGAGGTCCAGCGATAATTGGAATTTTTGCACTGTATCGTATTACAGCATTAGAGACAAGAGAAGTAATTAATTTAGTAATAGAGGCTATAGGCCGTTTCTTATAGATATTCTTTTGAGTATATATCTTACCAGTATGTATGTTAGCTATAAGATATGAGTCAGCACTTATTCCTCTTGGATCAGGTCCAGTAATATTTATTACCGAATTTGATTGTATATCTGGAGAATTTACAACAAGAACTTTAGTACCAACATCAGCAAAATTAAATAATCTTCTAGAGTCTGGCGTGCTTAGTCTTATGCAACCACCAGAGTATCCAGCAGGCACATCACTACCGTCTTTATTAGTAGGCCATCCATGTATGAAGAAATTACCATAAAAAGGTAGACTATATGGTAGGGTTACCTCAGCAATAGATGACCAGTGATTCTCTGTTTTAGTAGTTATAGAGTATAACCCAGCTGGAGTCTCCCAACGAGAGCCAATTTTACCCTTAGAGAGAATAGGCATACTGTCAGTGAGGACACCTCTGACATATGTATATAATTGCATATCAACTAGGTCTGCAACAATAAGTTTGTCGTATAAGTTTTTTGTATTTAGAGCATTTTGAGTGTCTATTGTATTTATAGACTGCCTCCTCTCTATCTCTGCGCGCAATTGTTGTTCATATACTTGTTGTCTAGATACCTTATCTGCCTTCTTATTAAGTTTATATGTAAGCATTTCACTTGCGTATAATATATTTGCTTGATGATAATGAGCCTGCTTATTAAAGTTATTTGTAAGAAGTCCTATTTGCGCAATAGCAAATATGATAGTAAATATAAGTACGGAACTAATTAGTGTTTCAATCCTAGTTAGCTTTATGTGCATAATATATAAGTATAACTTAGATGTGGTAGTAAGTTACTACTTGTCCACAATTATTGGCTTTAATAACAAAGTATCTGTATAAGTTTGTGCTAGTATAATATATACATATGAATGTAAAACAAATATTTTTAGCACTTGGTGCGGGGCTTGTAGTTGCAGTGGTTGTAATCGGAGGATTTTTCTTAGTATCTACAATAACTCAAATAAAACCTACAGCAGAATCAAATCAGTGTGTACAAGAAGGAGTGCTGTATGATAAGGTGTTTGATATATCATTCTCTCCATACGGCTCATTAGTGTATAGGGCTCACAAGAATGGTAAGAATACCATTGTACTCAATGGTATAGAAATAAGTACGCAGTATAATGATGCGATTTTTCCAAGATTCTCTCCAGACGGCTCATTGGCGTATATGGCTGACAAAAATGGTAAGCGTATTATTGTCCACAATGGTATAGAAATAGGCACACAGTATGATAGAGCGGTTTTCCCAATGTTCTCCCCAGACGGCTCATTGGTGTATGTAGCTATAAAGAATGATAAGCAGTTCATTGTCCACAATGGTAGAGAAGGAACACAGTATGATAGGGTGTTAAGTCCAGTATTCTCCCCAGACGGCTCATTGGCATATAT
>CAZGTE010000013.1:0-13098 GCA_964528515.1 uncultured Candidatus Saccharibacteria bacterium | reverse complement strand
TACTAACATTACTTACAATTATAAACCATAACCTCTAAACTACCAACTACTTTTACTTCAGACCCTTACAATTCTTAGATGGAGTATATCCTGCTGCTCTAGCATCCTCTATGGAGTCATACCATTTCCTGTTATTCTTATTGATTCTTAATGCTCCGGCACACCATGGATAATGGTATCTACTCCCTTTTTTAGATACTACAACAGCACCACCTATAATAATCTCTGGTACCGTACTTAGGTTATTATTATATTTTAGACTTATACTTTCTCTACTCTCAGTAAGTACAGATAGTCTCCCAAGTCCAAAAGCTGAGAACCCTACCAATATGATGATTATACTAAAAAGGAATTCTACAGGTATATTTGTGTAGAGGTACTTGATTTTCTTATAAATTTCTTTTATACTATCCCACATTAAAGACATTATACATTATGGCACATAAAAAAGCAGGTGGATCAGCAAAAAACTTAAGAGACTCAAATGCGCAGTATTTGGGACTTAAGCTTAGTGACGGACAGAAGGCCAAGCAAGGTCAAATAATAGTACGCCAGAGAGGTACTAAGATTCTACCTGGTGCTAATATAGGAGTTGGTAAGGATCATACCCTATTTGCTCTTGTTGATGGTATAGTTAAATTTGCCTCAGTACGCAAGACCAACTTCACTGGTAAGACACTGCGTCGTCGTAAGGTTGAGGTTGTTACTGTTTAATATTCTGTATATAGACCGAGACACTCCTTCTCTTATTTGCCCTACCATTTTTTAAGTGATTATGTGATTTAAGTAATTTGTGTATCTTAAAATACTTACCGAATTCCTCACGAACCTCTTTCTCTGTACTTACATGCTCAGATACTCCTATCTTAGGGTGTACATAGCTCCCACTCTCCCCTGCTGGATACTCCCTAAGGAGCTTCTTAGCATTTCTATCTTCGTCAAGCAAGAATGTTTTATAGAAGAGCCACCCACCAGGCTTGAGAACACGCTTAATCTCTACACGAAGTAACTCTCTCTGATCTTGATTTAAGAAGTGAGATGCCATCATATCAAGAATTAAATCAACAGAGTTATCTGGCAAGTCTAGTATTCCATCCATCTCTTTGACAAGATACTCTAAGTTTAATGATTGACTATTCTCTATTGCAGAGTCTATTGCCTCTTTTGATATATCAAATCCTGACCCAGACATATTAAATTCTTCAGCTAAATATATTAAATTTCTACCATTACCACATCCTATATCATAAACTCGACTGTTACTTCCTACTTCAACTTCTGTATACTGCTTATATAACCAACGCAAAAACTTTATCAGATCACCACTTGGTTTTGTAGATATTGCAAGATTTATAAGATTAGACCCCTTATCATACTGCTGCTTCCAGAACTTTTTATTTTTATTACTGTGCTTTTTATGACGCATATACTTATTGTGTGCTGAGTACCACAACTTCACCACTCTTACCTTCAAGATCCTTTTTCTTTAGCATTAATTTCTCTATAGCCTTTGTCTCCTCTGTACCTGACTCTTTTAAGAAAGTTTGAAGTGAGTCATTATTATAGAATATTGGTACTATCATTTTTGGCTCTAAAGAGTTAGATATTTTATGAGCTACTCCTGGCTCTAGCACTCCATCACCACCAATTGGTACAAATAGAATGTCTATATTGTCTAGTGCCTGTAGCATTTTACTAGTTAATTTCTCTGTACTTAATGCCCCTAAGTATACTATGTGTGTATCCTCAATATGTAGTGAGTATATTGTATTTATCTTTTTGTCTCCACCATAGATACTATCTGCTCCTACGCCTTTAGCAAATACACCAACTGACTCATATTCTCCAGGACCATCTATTACGAATAAATTTTTTCCTGAACGAGTAACTGTATCTACACCATTACAATCAAGGTGATTAATTGACACGAAGGCAATATCAGCACCAAATTTAACCTCTTTTAGTTTGGATTCCTTACTGATTGGATTAAATGCTATGGTTGTATCTCCACTTGTTAATTTTATAAATCCTGCTTTGTGATGTGTAATTATCATAATTTTACTTTTCTTAGTTTATTTCTTACTATTAAATATAGTATAGCACACTTGTTATAATCCAACTTCGCGCATTTTTTTAATAGCTTCTTGTTGTTTCTTATTGAATTTAGTTGGTACATTAATACGAATATGGATGATAAGATCACCAGAAACACCACTTCTTACTGACTCCCCTCCTCCACGAACTTGCAATCCTTGCCCTTCTTGTATGCCTGCTGGTATATTTATTGTTGTTGTATATTTTTGCTTATATACTCCAGCACCACTACATTCTCCACAACTGTCTACCACGGTTTGCCCAAGTCCTTGACACTCATTACATTCCCTATTTAGGTTTATAGTACCAAATGGTGTTCTCTGTGCTTGTTTTACACTACCATTACCATCACAAATCTTACAATCAATGGTCTTACCATCTCTTGCTCCGGTACCCTTACATTCATCACACTGACTTTGCTTATGTATGTTAATCTCTTTCTCTGAACCAAACATAGCTTCGCTGAGAGTCAGCTCTAAGTCCATTTGTATATCTCTACCTCTGCGCTCTTTCTTACGACCACCAAAGCCCCCCATACCGCCAAATATATCTCCAAGATCAAATTCAAATCCTTGAGACCCTCCGCCAAAACCTCCCCCTTGCTTAGCAAAATCGGAGAAGTCAAATCCTTGAGACCCTCCACTGAAACCACCGCTACCAAATCCTCCACCACCTCCTGTCATATCATATTCCTTACGCTTTTTCTCATTACCTAAGGTGGCATAGGCTTCGCTCATTTCTTTAAACTTCTTCTCGTCTCCTCCTTTTTTATCTGGATGATACTGCTGAGCCTTCTTGCGAAAAGCTTTCTTAATATCAGAGTGACTAGCACTCTTATCAATATCTAATATTTTATAATAATTCTTACTCATATAATTATGTTTAGTTGGCGTATTGTATCAAGCTAATCTTACTATGCAAGAGTGAGTACAACTAAGTTCTTCTTGCCCTTACGCAGTAATGCAATACCATTTGTAAAATCATCTTCAGTAATATCAAAGTCCACATCTAATATCTTCACTCTGCTTATACTCACCGCCCCTTGATCTATCATCTTGCGCGCCTCTGTCTTACTGCTACTGAGCTCACTCTCTACTAATATATCTACCAGAGTACCACTATTTACTGCCATTGTGGGTGCCTCAGACTTTAACATAGCTATATCAGCGTCACTAAGCTCATCAATATCCTTATTCCCAAATAACACATCTGAGACAGCTTGGACTCCAATAGAGGAATCTTCTCCATGTACAAATTTAGTGACTTCATAGGCCAAGGTCTTTTGCGTTTTGCGTTCTTGTGGAGCTTGCCTCATCTGCTCCTCTAAGCCTGCAATCTCATCAAGAGTCAGAAGTGTATATATCTTTAATCTTTCTACTACATCCTCATCACTTACATTAAGCCAAAACTGGTAAAAAGCATATGGACTAGTCATAGCAGCATCTAGCCATATAGCATTACCCTCACTCTTGCCAAATTTACGCCCGCTAGATTTGTCTATTATAAGTGGCACCGTGAGTACGAACGCTGTACCACCCTCTTTCTTACGGATCAACTCTACTCCACTCATCATATTACCCCACTGGTCTGAACCTCCTACTTGAACTTCGCAATTATGATTCTTAAACAAGTGTAAGAAGTCGTATCCCTGCATAGGGGCATAGGCAAACTCCGTATAAGATATTGGACTCTCATTACTTAGTCTTTGGGCTATTATGTCTTTTTTTATCATTTGATTAATAGTGAAATGCTTGCCTATGTCACGCATAAAGTCTATAAGTCCAAGATTTTTAAGCCAGTCTGCATTATTTACAGTCACCACCTCTGTATTAAGAAGCTTAGAGACTTGACTATTTAATTTACCAGCTCTCCGTTCCACCTCCCCCTCATCTGAGAGAGCTCTCTCCTCTGTATCTCTAGGGTCACCGAGTAATGCAGTACCGCCACCTATAAGTAGGATTATATTATGTCCGGCATCTGCAATATGTCTCATCATCATATACACAGTTAGGTTGCCTATATGTATAGATTCTGCGGTAGGGTCCACTCCAAGATAAAAAGTTCTCTTCTCCCCGTCTACAATCTCTTCTAGGCTTGTACCAGAGAATTGATTAATAAATCCTCTTACTTTTAATTCTTCACTTAATTTCATAAAAATAATTTTACCATGTATCTACTCACTGTGCTATAATTATAAAATGAAAATAGAGATAAACTCAGCAATATTAGAGAAGAGCTTTAGTAATCTAGAGACAAAGCTAGAACTCTCAAAAGGTCTGGTTGATTTCTCTCAGATAGATATCTGTGATGGTAACTATGTACCGAGTAAGACCTTTCTTTCAAGATCAAATATTGATAATGTAAAAAAACTACAACAAATTACACAAGACAAAAATATAGAACTTGATATGATGGTTGATTGGGCAATTGCGCACAAAGAACGCACCTTCTTTCAGAAACTTTTTAAAAAGTCAGAAATAATTGATTGGATTACAATACTACAAATACTCAGACCAAAACGAGTAGTATTACATCATTCTAGCGTTAGCAACAAAATACTTAATAAAATATTTACTACATTTGCAAAACAAAATATAGAATTTGGAATTGGTATCCATCTTGATGATGATAGAGAAATGCTCGTTGCGCGCCTGAGCACCTACCCATTCACCTATGTACAAATCATGGGTATAGAAAAGGTTGGCTATGGTGGGCAAAGTCAATCAGAAAAACTGATACCCTACATACAATCTTTCCGTACTGAATATCCAAATATACCAATCAGTGTAGATGGTGGAGTAAAATTAGAAAATATAAAAGCATTAAAAGACGCAGGAGTAACTAGAATGACCATTGGCTCAGGATTGTTTAAGGTTGATGATATTAAAAAACGAATGACAGATTTACGAAGTGAGGTATCTTAAATCAATCATCTCATTAAATCCCGAAGCTCACAATACTTGCATTTATCTAATTTATGATTGTCACACCTAATATTCCAGAAGTCTAGATTAAGTATCTCATTACTCACTCTGCTTATCTCACTCTTTAGCTCCTCTACTTCTTTATCATCTATTACGAAGCCCTCTTTTCTTATCTTGCCACTATTTGGATCGGGCTGGATATAATCTATTACACCCTCGTGCATATTATAGATCCTACCCTTACCACTACTCTTCACCTCTTCATTGTGCAATTCAAGCATAAGTTTGTAGAAGATTAACTGCCTATAATAATCACCATTACTATTCTTCGTCTTACCCATTATATCATTCCTACTCCTTGATTTACCAGTTTTATAATCAACTACAGTAACGGTATCATTCTCACTATCACCTAGCTCTAGCTTATCTAACTTACCTCTTAGTAGAACCTGCTGTAATCCTAGCTCCTTATTCTTCTGTATTTCTAGATGCACCTTTATGTCTAATTCATTCTTAGTATTCATATTGAGAGCCCCCTTATAACACTCAAACCAAGTAGTTAATGCCTCCTCTCCCCTACTTAAGCTCTCATCATATTCTGTACCAGTGAGTGGCTGTTGTGCCAACACTCTCGCAAACTCCTTTAACAGCAAAGCCCGGCTTTGCTGTTTCTTACTATTTGAGTGCTCAAAGTAGTATTGTAAAGCCCCATGGATAGCATTACCAAATGCCATATGCTTACTTGGTGGCTCTGGTATGCGCACAAGATTACGATAGAAGTATTGCCACGGGCAAGCAAGGTAATTATTAAGAGCAGTAACAGAGAGTCCGAAGTCTACAAAGAGCCCGTTAAGAAATTCCTTATCTTGGACTAAGCTCTCAGAGAGAACTTGTGGTTTAAAGTATTCCTCAGGCTCAATACTCTCTTCAAATTTTTGCATTGGAATTTTAGCATATAAATCTTGATTTAATTCATCTAAGAAAATGCTCGGGAGTTGTACCTTGCCGTCATCTGTACTATTGCTATAGCTCATATTTACTGAGACTCTAGCGCGCGTAAGCGCTACGTAGAATAGGCGCCTCTCATCATCATTGTCACCCTGCACTGTACCGAGCCCTGGCAACTTAAACATATCCATAGTTCGTTTATTGCCCCATCTCTTGTCTCTCATACCTGTGATATATACATAATCAAACTCTAATCCCTTACTTTTATGAGATGTCATAAGTCGTACTGCACTGCTATTAGTCCCGCTACTACTCTTCTTAATTGGTATATTGTACTCCTCCAGCAATAGAAGATGCTCCACAAGAGTAGAGATTGTATAGTCTTGGTCTCTTGTTGCTAGTTCTGTGATGACCTGCGTGAGACCTCTAAGCTTCTCTATTAACTCCCCTGCTCGCTTAGAGTTAAGTATGTAAGTAAGAAATCCAGACTCTCTTACAAGAGTATTAAAGAAGGTTGGCACTGGCTCGTCTTGAGCTTTAAAAGCAAGGTCTTTAAGCTTATTGATAAACTCTTGTGACTCTTTTAGATTTGTTCTAGCATCCTTAAGTAATCCTTTACTATTTAAAATATCAAATACACTCTTGCGCTCACGGCGAGCGTATCTTAGTATCCTATAGGCAGTAGTGGGTGATAATCCAAGGAAGGACAGGTGCATTGCTGGCACTAGGCGCACCGAGCTACCAAATTCTGCAACAGTATAGAGCACAATAAGTAGCTTTCGTATGTCTGGATCTGCAAGTACATTTTGATTGCTCTCTATTTTATACGGTATACTCTCCCTCTCTAATGCCCTACTTACAAACTCTGCATCGGCATTATTCCTATATAATACAGCTATCTCACTAGGGTCTACACCCTCATCAATCTTATTTTTAATATCTTTTGCTATCCAAAGCATCTCATTAGTATCACTACCAAGCTCTCTAAGCTCAATAGTTGCAAGCTCCACAGGACCATGCGCGCTTAGTGGCGCATTAGTCTCCACATTACCCTCCATAAGACTATGTGCGCCGTCAAGGATGCCTTGTCCTGAGCGATAATTACGCTTAAGAGTTATAAGTTTAGCATTGGGATATAGCTCTTTAAGATAATTAAAGTTCTCAAGAGACGCTCCTTGAAATCTGAATATCGCTTGCTTCTCATCTCCTACAATAAATAAATTAGGGTTACTATGAAAATTAGCAAGATTCTCTAGAATTCCATTTTGTGCACCATTAGCATCTTGATGCTCGTCTGCTAGAATATATTGATATTGCTCTTGTAGTCGTAATAATAATTCATTATTCTCTCCCATTTCTCTTAATACCTCTAGTATCATATCTTCATAGTCATAGAGTCTGTCTTTTACAAGCCTGTCTTCATAGTCACTATATATGCTTACGAGCTCGCGACCGCGCTCTATACACTTATATTCATCTTTGTATTTAGCCTTCATCTTACCTTTGTGCGCTCCCTTTATATGATAGAGGTCGTCTGCCTGTCCAATAGTCTGCTCCTGCTCACTAAGATTAGAGAGTAACTGTTGTGGCGATATACCTTCACGCTTAAGCTCGCTTATCTTGCTCCTAATAGGTAATAAGAAGTAATAATTATCTCCAAAAGGCTTAAGGTGGTCAAAGTCTCCGTCCTCTATTATCTCTCTAAGTAAGCTAACTTGTTCTATATCTGTGATTGCTTCAGCTCCAATTATTCTCTTAAACTCATTAGGATATTTCTTAATTACATCATTACAGAAGCCGTGATAAGTATATATACCTACCTTATACCCACCTTGCCCTATGATACTCACCAAGCGCTTACGCATAGCAGATACTCCAGCCTCAGTGAAAGTTAGAGCGAGAATATTCTCAGGACTAGTATCAGTCTCTCTTAGAATATTTGCAATTCTTAATGTTAATATTTGCGTCTTACCTGTACCAGGTCCTGCCACTACCATTACCGTACCCTCTACTGTGTCTACAGCATCCCTCTGTTCTTTATTAAGAATTTTATAAAATTTATTAAACTCTTTAGAATGCCTATCTTTTATATTACTATTAGTCATTCCTATATTATACCAGAAGAAATACTATTCTACCTGTCTGGGAGAATGTCTAAATGATTAATTATAAATCTTGATATATTTACGAATGGATCAGTTAGAGTGTCTGATGCATACCTAGCCCCTACTGGCTCTAAGTTCATCAATAATATTATGAACTCTGCATTATATGAGGGTCCATATCCTATAAATGTGTGCAGGTGTGCGTCCTCTTTATATCCACCCACTGTAGCGATTTGTGCTGTTCCAGTTTTGGCACTCATAGAATGATTAGACATCTTATAATCCCCTCCTGCTAGTACCTCATCTACAATTTTAGTTAACATCTGGGATACTATCTCAGTAGTCTCCCTTTTAAAGACTCTTTCTTTCTGGTCAGAATAGTCAAATTCTTTATTTATTCCAGTACTGTATTCTATTCTCCTTACCATATGTGGCTGTACCATGTATCCACCATTAGCAACAGCAGCAAGGGCTCTGATAGTCGCAATGGGAGTAAATGCTACTCCTTGACCAAAGCTTGCTGTGGCGAATTCTAGCTCTCTACTACTATTTAAGTTACTTATCATTCCTACTGCTTCTGCAGGTAAATCTATACCAGTCTCCTCTCCAAAAGAGAGCCTATCTATAAAGTATTCTCGCATCTTCTTATGTCCGACTCTATGAGCAATAAATGCCGCACCTGTATTAAGTGACTGACTTAAAATTTCTTGCATTTCAACAACTCCCCTGCTCTCCTTGTCATAATTGTATATTCTATGCCCACTAAGAGTAATGCTGCCTTTATCATTATAGGTTGTATCCTTGTATATCACTCCTGTGTCTAATCCTATTGCCATAGTAAGCACCTTGATTATTGAGCCCATCTCATACACTCCGCTTATCATAGGATTAGAGAAATTTACACCTGTAGTGTTACTGAAGTTATTAACATCAAAATTAGGATTTACAGCCATTGCCAATATTTCTCCTGTTTGAGGATTCATAACTATTGCTGCAGTCATCTTACTGTCCCACAGCTTCTTAGTCTTCTCTAATTCATCTTCTACAAATACTTGTATATCAGGATCTATAGTGAGTACAACATCGCCCTCTCTACCACCGCCAACACTTTCTATTGACTCATTTATATTAGTAAATAACTCTGCAAAGAAATTTACATACAAATTGTTAGAGTCACGAACAAGAACATCCTCATAATATCTTTCTATTCCATACATGCCAACTTTATTATTATTTTTATCAAAGCCTACAAAACCTAAGACATGTGCCGCCATATAACCTCCTGGATAATATCTTTCACGATTACTGGTTAGTATTATCCCAGACAAACCAAGTGACCTTATTTTATCTGCCTGATCTGCACTTAGTTCTCTGGCTATTATCTCATATGGATCATTTATCATTGCTGCCTTACGATCAAATAAGTTTTTATTTATTTCTACTATTTTATTTAATTTATTATATACATCTTCTTGTAGATTTAAGCGCCTTGGGTCTATTGCAAGGATAAACTTAGATCGCATAGTCGCACTTGCAATCTTGCTTCCACTGCGACTATATACAAATATATTACCTCGGTCATGTATAGCAGAACTTGTATTTATATACTGATGCTCCGCCTCTAAAGAGTATGCCTCTGTATGTATGATCTGTAAGAAGTATAGGCGAGCTACTAATAACAAAACCAACAGTACTATAGTTGCTCCAATCATCCATATGCGTATTATAAGCTTCTTACGCATATCCTATCATTATTAATAAGCTTGCCCTACCAGAACCTTGCGCTCGGCAAATGACTTTGATGCGACATTTGTTAGTCCAACTCTCTCAGCTCCATCTCGTGATATATCTCCAACTCTAATTATGTATTCTCTCTCTATCTTAGATACCTGCGCTTGCATATATACTGTCTTCGTCTCAGCCTCTTTACGGACAATTACATTCTTAACAGACAATCCAACTAGTGCTACGTAGCTAGACAATAATACAGCGACTAATAATAATACCACAGTAAAACTGCGCACTCTTAGCTTGAGTGCTGCTGCTGCCGTTTTTTGTTGTGATATCTTTCTCATTTTTTTATTTTATTCTATTTAATTTTTTTGAAATACTCGTAATTTTGAACTTCTTGATCTTCTATTTTCTTTAATTTCCTCATAACTTGGAGCTATTGGCTTCTTAGTGATTATTGTGCCTAGTCCATCTTCTTTCCACTGCTTGAATAGTCTCTTAACAAGCCTGTCTTCAAGAGAGTGGAATGTGATTACTGCTATTCTGCCCTTCGGTAAGAGGTATTGCATTATATCATTTAATCCCTTCTTTGCGGCACCTAATTCATCATTCACAGTTATGCGCAAGGCTTGGAATGTCTTAGTCGCAGGGTTTGTCTTACCGTGCCTGTAGTGTCCTGGAACTGACGCCTTTATAATCTCTACTAATTGTTCTGTAGTTGATATTTCACCTTCACTGCGAGCATCCACTATACCTTTAGCGATGCGCCTAGAGTATCTCTCTCCGCCATATCCATAGATTATGTCTGCTAGATTCTCTTCTTGCCACTCATTAACAATCTCTTTAGCTGTTAGTGTGTCATCTCCCAGAGTGTCGCTTAGAGTCATTGTTAATGGCTCATCTTTCTGGAAAGTGAACCCTCTTCCACTTGTCTCCAATTGATCACTGGAGAGTCCTAGATCAAATAATGCAGAATTAATTTCTGTAATTCTTATATTAGATAATATTTTATCTATATTACGGAAGTTGTCTTGCACTAAGTGCTTGGTGCATTTAGTATCTGCAAGTACCTCCTTGGCTCTATTAAGTGCAACACTGTCTGCATCGATACCGATAAGAGTACCGCTCTTGCCGATAATCTGCGCAAATGCCTTAGAGTGCCCACCTCCACCTAAGGTGCCGTCCAGGACAGCATAACCCGCTTGTAACTCTAAATTCGTGAGTACTTCTTGTAAAAGAACTGGTATATGCAGTGTATCATTATGCATATCTTGTTTGACCACTTGTTGGTCTGAGCCGGTGGAGGAGTGGCTATGATTGTTAAGTGTGCGCATGACATTCATAAAGTTCCCCCAGCCGCTCAGAGCAGCAATTACATTACCCCTATCGCTCCCAGCTTTTCTGCCATAGAGTCTCCATCTTCTTCCATCTTGACCCTATAAGCTTCCCACTTCTTCGCATCCCAGAGTTCGACTCTACTCTGTACTCCTGTTACCACCACATCCTTATCAAGCTCAGCGAAAGACTTTAGGCTCTCTGGTACTAATATTCTACCTGCCTTGTCTGGCTCCACCTCTGCAGCACCAGCTAAGAAAAATCTACTAAACCCTCTAGAGTCACTACTAGTCATCGGTAAGCTAGACAGCTCCTTGGTAATCTTCTCCCATTCCTTCCAAGAGTATATGAACAAAGAACTATCCAAGCCTCGTGTTATTACAATCTTCTTACCCAACTCACTTTTAAACTTAGCAGGCAGAGTTAACCTATTCTTGTCATCTAGTGTGTGAGTATATTCTCCTAATAACATAATGTTGATTAAGTGGTATTTAATGACAATATGTTCTTGTCTCCCACTTCTTCCCACTATACACCACTATGCCCCACTATACCTAATAAGTTATCCACAAAATCAAAAACCCCCGAAGGGGTTATTGAAAGTAAGTAGTCAGTAGTTACTGATTTATTCGTTCTTAAAACTATTGAATGTTTCAACTGCTCTGAGCACCTCTATAGGTAGCGCAAAGACTACAGTATTACTCTGATCGCTACTTAGGTCATTGAGTGACTGCAGTGTACGCAGGTGGAGTGCTCCTGGACTAGAGCTCAGAACCTTTGCTGCCTTTGCCATATTCTCTGCTGCCATTACCTCGCCTTCTGCTTTTATTATTACAGCTCTCTTCTCTCTTTCAGCCTCAGCCTGCTTAGCTATAGTACGCTCCATATCATCCGGTATGATTATATCTTTAAGTTCTACGTTGTCTACCTTAATACCCCAGTCGTCACTTGCCTCGTCTACTACTGTCCGTATGCGCTTACTTATAGCCTCTCTACCACTTAATAATTCATCAAGCTCTACCTCCCCCACCGCATTACGCATAGTAGTCTGAGCTAGTTGACTCACGGCATAGAAGTAATCCTCCACATTAAGTATCGCCTTACTGGCGTCTACTACCTTGTAGTAGATTACAGCATTAACTCCTATTGATATATTATCTTTGGTGATTGCGTGCTGTTGTGGTACATCTACTGCCTTTACTCTCATATCTACCTTGCGCATATGCTGGAAGACTGGTACCACAATCCTCCACCCTGGCTCCTTAATACCAGTGAACTTACCCATTGTAAACATAACTCCCGCCTCATATTGGTTGATCTGCTTTAAGAAGGCGACAAGTGTTGCAAGTACCGCTGCTCCTGATATAATTAAAATATTCATAATAATTCTGTTAGTATTTATAATCTCTATTTATATATACTAACACATAACCTTATTTAAGTATATCTATCGCTATAGCCCATAAAAAACGTCATTGAGATTAGAGTGGGTAGTCCACAACTACGTCATTTTACGATACCATTCTCGTATTATGAATATGAATACAAAACAAGACATCTTCCAAGCAGTCCGTAGGACTGCTTCTAAAGAGGGAGTTGGTGCGAAGTATGTGAGGACTTATGAAAAGCTAGAGACTCCATATATGAAGATGCTTGCACACCCTGAGGTGTGTGATGAGGTTAAGACCTCTTTGAGAGCGCAGTATGAGAAACTTAACCCACTTGTTTTGAAGAGAAAACTTGATATGATTACATCATTAATAGTTAAGAAACAACGAGAATTTGGTACCTCAAAAGACTAGTTTGTTTAATGACGTTTACTTATGGACTATAGTGTACATTGTCCAAGTCCACCCACACCTCTTAAAAACAAAATAGTTATCCACAAAACCAAAGTCAATTACAGTTGCTATACACACCATAATACCTT
The DNA here is from genome assembly GCA_964528515.1 of uncultured Candidatus Saccharibacteria bacterium. Lineage (GTDB taxonomy): Bacteria > Patescibacteriota > Minisyncoccia > Phycocordibacterales > UBA2100 > S139-169. Next base: position 31 of record CAZGTE010000013.1, on the reverse strand, counting down.
ACTATTAAAAGTAGTATAAAAATTATTAACA